>CAIYQH010000437.1 GCA_903928285.1 uncultured Bacteroidales bacterium | reverse complement strand
TACTGACCCACACGCAGTCGAACGCTATAAATTATATACCATCGAGAATAAAGCCGGCACCATTCTCCCGGCAATCGGTGTCATGGTTGAGTTCTAACGCGGTCCCTGGCGTCTTCTCGACATCATCTCCTCTACCGCTTTCTGGTAGGTCTTGAGCTGTTCAGGTGTCAGAACCGTCTTTAATTCGGTCTCTTTTTGCTTGTTCAGTTCCATCATCGATTTACGCTGGGCAGCCGTATCGGTGAGTTTTCTGACATCTTCCATCTTTTTGGCATACTTCAGGTTGATGGCCTGTGCCTTGGGTTCCTGTGCCGGAGTCAGTTTAAGTTCATCCTTCATGCGTTCTGTTTGTCTTTTGGCACGCTCTTCGGGAGTGGCATTTCCCCGGCCCATACCGGAACCCTGTGCATAGACCGATGAAATCGAAAAAATGAACAGCGCGGCCAGGGCGATCAGCAGGCGCAGATTCAGGGTGTGGTTGAAAATTTGTTTTTTCATGATTTTGGAGATTACAGATGAGAAAATAGTTGGAAAATCATTGTGGTTACCGAGGTTGGTTCTGCTTCAGGATGCGTTGCTCTTTAAGGACTTCGAACAGACCGTTTCAGCTTTTCAAAAGTAGTGATTTTTTCGATCTCTTCTTTTATTTTCAGGCTTACAATCGTGGCTCCGGCAGGATTTACATGGTCGGCATTAAAAAAGAACTCAGGTTTTCTGTGGAATTCGTTGCGGTAATCCAATACATGGTAGTCGCTGCAATGGTTGCGGGTAACCTCCAGAATTTCATGATCGACCTTGTCGATGTCAACAATCTTCCGGGCATAGTTCAGGTACTCATCGGTCAGTGGCATCCTTAAAAGATAGAGGTGAATGTGGTATTGCCGGCACAGATCAAGGATTTTGCAGTAGTACCTTGACTCCCCGAGCTCCGATTTTTTTGAGTAGCTTCCCAGGTAGGCCGATGCAGTTTCATAGCCCAGGGCCATGCGGTTGGGTTCTTTCGCGAAATTCTTGTAATTTCTTGCCGGGAAATAACCATGCCTGATTTTATCATAATCGGTGTTCAAAAACAGGACCGACATATAAACATATTTGTAATTTCCCACATAGGAGAAAAAGGTGCCTGCAATCCAGTTTAAAAAATATCCGGGATCATTGTATTCGCGTGCCAATTCCCGGTAATCCAAGTATTTCCGCCAATAGCCGTCGAAGGTCAGGTCGTTTTCAGCTCTCGGACTGAAATTCACAGGATCGATGGAGAGTAATATATTTTCCGGCTTCCTTGTTGTCTTCTCAAGGATATATCTCAGCTTGTAATAGGTCTGTTTGTAAACCTCCTTGGGGGTGATATAACAGAAACCGTTGCCGAGAATCTCCGGGTTGACCCTGTTATGCGAATTGCCAAGCATCAGGTATTTAATCGTGTCGGCAGAGGCTGCGAATTGTTTGTCCTGGTTGCGGGCCAGGCGGAAGTAGTACATCCAGTGATCATACGCGAGATTGAGACCCTCGTTCAACGCCAGGACCAGCAGGATGAAAACCAGCAACTTGGTAAAAAGCAGTTTATTCGGTCTCATATTAAAATTGAAAATAGAAAAACTTCTGACTGGAAAAAACGCCAAAGGCTAAGATAAATACTGTCATAATCACGTAAGCGCCAAAACGAACCGCGACCGGTTTGGCAAGGAATTTCGCCGCCAGTGACTTCACCGCAACCTGGTATTCGAACCAAAGCATAAAGATAATCAGGAGAACCCCCAGGACAAAGTCATTGTTTTTCAGTAATTCCACCATCGAGGTACCTGAATGGCTGAAGTTGGCCAGGTTCCTGATCATCAGGATGGAGTCGCCGAACGGATGCTGTCCGAAGAAAAACCCCGTTGAACACACAAGCATAAAGGTGGCTGTGATATTAAGCCATTTGAGCAGCCGCGGCGACCCCGCAAGTCCGCTGATGCGGTTGAAGGTCGTCATGGCCGGTTTGGAGATGTTGGCCAAAACCATATAGGCGCCATGCAGGAATCCAAACAGGATGAAGTTCCAGTAGGGCCCATGCCAGAAACCAACCAGCACGAAGGTGAGGAGCAGGTTGAGGTTCAGACGCCAGTTAACGGGCTTCCCGCAAAATTTGTAAGGCAGCGAGAAATAGACATAATCGCGCAGCCAGGAGGTAAGCGAGATGTGCCACCTGCTCCAGAAGGCTGAAACCGACTGGGCGCTGAAGGGCCTGTTGAAATTGGGGCTGAGTTTGAATCCCAGCAACCGGGCCGATCCGATGGCAATATCGGTATAGCCCGAAAAATCAGCATAAACCTGCATCATTTTCAGCATGATCCCGATCACTATTTCAACGCCATGGAAATAACCGGGTTCAGAATAGATCGCCTGGACAAATATGGCAAGCCGGTCGGCAATGACGATTTTCTTGAACAACCCCCACAGGATGAGCCTTAGTCCGCTGGTGAACACCTGCTGGTCAAAGTCGTGACGCACGTGAAACTGCGGAATCAGCCTGCGTCCCCGTTCAATAGGTCCTGCCAGGATCAGCGGGAAAAAGGAGACAAACAGGGCATAAATCCCGATATTTTTTTCGGGTTTGATTTGCCCGCGATAGACATCCAGCGTGTACCCGATGGTCTGGAAGGTATAGAATGAGATCCCGATCGGCAGCAGAATCCCCGGTGAAGGGATTACCCTGGATTGTCCGAACATCCCGGCAACCTGGCCTGCTATTTCAGCAAAGAAGCCAAGATATTTGAATACCGCCAGCATTCCCATGTTGACCAGCAAGGTCAGAACAACGTATTTGACCCGTTGTTTTTTTTCAGGGAGTTTTCCCATCTGCAGGGCAGCGTAGTAGGAGACTGCCGTGGCCGTCATCAGAACCAGCACAAATTCAACCCGCCAGATCAGGTAAAAGAAATAACTGGCGGCGAGCAGCATAACCCATCGCCTTTGATGCGGCAACAGGTAATAGAGAATGACGACGACAGGGAGAAAAAAGAGATATCCGATGGAGTTGAAAAGCATGTCAGTCGGTCCTATTGGTTTGTATAAGAAGCTGAAGAGATTTCGCGGTACCAGGTGCCTTCGCGGGTCTCTTCGCGCTGCAGCGGATAGGGTGAATCTTTCAGCAGCCCCTCAATCATCGGGGCCATCCCGCTTTGATAGTCGGCGGGTTCGAACAATATCCTGGCCCTGTTTTCTCCTCCGCCGAGGGCTTTCACTGCCCTTCTGATCTTGCCGGCAGTTCGTTCAAAATTGTCGAGTGTCAGTTCGTACTGCTGGAAATCTGTCTGCTCCTGCCCGTCGCAAAGCCTGTATCCCAGTTCCAGGTTAAACCTGATGGCATTGGTATTGGTTCGCAGGATATGGGCATATTGCTTTTTCCAGCCCAGGAGATAAAAGGTCGATTCGATACCGGCAACCGAAACTAAGTAGGGGACGAAGGTGCTGTAAAATTCAGTCCGGCCCAGGAAAATGCCCGATTCGGAGGTGCGGGCTTCCCAGTCAACGTTTTTATCGTTGAGTAATCCGATCTTTTCCCCCTGGTAATGTATCACCAGGTAATTGAACTTCGGGTTATTAACTGAGTTGAACCAATCCTGCTGCTCTGCGGGGGTGATGATCTCCCTGTAATTCATGTTCAGCCTCACCGGATCGGAATTGCGCCATTGCCTTACCATTTCAATATCCACCTCCCTGAGCCTCTCCAGGGTGATCCCGTATTTAAAGAACTTCATGATTCAGCACGGTTTTGATGGCAAAAGGAGGTTTCCTGTTCTGGACCATGTAAATTCGGCTCATGTATTCGCCAATAACGCCTAAGGAAAGTAAAATGATACTGGTCGAAAACAGGATAGTTACGATCAGGGCTGTAAACCCCTGGATGGGCGTCCCGTGAACGAGTTTGCGGTAAATAAAGAAGATCCCGGTAATGAAGCTCAGCAGGGCAGAGATGAATCCTCCGTATACCATCATCTTCAGCGGCATCGTGGTATAATAGATGATCAGGTTGGAGAGCAGCGAAAACAGGGAGTGCGATGTATAGGTTGACTGCTGGTAAGGACGTTTCTGATGATCAACAGGAACAAAGGTAATATGGCTGGTGTACCAGTTGAAGAGTTCGTCAATATAGATGAAGTTGATCTGGTGGTTTAGCAGGTTTTTCCCGAGCGATGCTTTCATCAGCCGGAAGGAGGAACCATCGCCTTTGGTGCTGAAAACCCTGCGTGACCATCCTTTTACAGCGCCGCTGCCCATGTTCCTGACCATGGAATGGTGCTTCTTTCTATAAATGCCATAAACCAGGTCAGCCTCCGATTGCCGCATGCCATCGATCAGTTTGGCAATCTCCTCAGGCGGGTTCTGCAGGTCGTCATCGATGGTGATGATATAGGCCCCTGAAGCCTGGGCGATACCGCAGATGGTGGCATTATGCTGCCCGAAATTCCGCGCCAGGCGAATGGCAATGATCCTTTCAGGGTCAGTCTTCCTGATGGTTTCAAGGATGCTCCAGCTGCTGTCGGCGCTGTCATCATCCACGAAAATAACCTCATACGATTTGTTAATGCCCTCCATGGTCTGCCTGATCCGCCCCGACAGTTCCCCCAGCGATTCACAGCTGTTATAAACCGGGACAACAATTGAATATTCTGGTTTCTCTTTGTTCATAGCCATCAGCCTCCTCCCAGGATCAGGTTTGTAGCGCTCACCCATCTGGATGCATCGGCAAGGTAAAATACAATGACGTTGGCAACGTCAACAGGATCGCCTAACCCCAGCAACTGGCGCTCTTCGATTTTGTCGACGGCCTCCCTTGAAAAATTCGCGGCAGTCTCCTCTAACATGGGGGTTCTCACAAAGGCGGGGGCAACGCAGTTCACGCGTGTTCCCCTGGATGCAAGCTCAAGGGCCAGCACACGGGCATAGGCCTCCAGGGCCGCCTTGGCGCTGATATACATGGCCCCGCCCACAAACGGGTAGCGGGTGGAGATGGAGGAGATGAACACGATGGAGCTGTTTCCTTTGGTAAGCTTTCTCTTTCCCAGGATCGCCGCGGTGAGCAGAACGGAGGCATCAAAACTGATGCGGAAGGTGCTGGCAATAATATCTTTCGTGATAAACCGGGCAGGCGACAGTTCCGAGATGCCGGTGCTGTGGACCAGCCCGTCGAGCACGGGCAAAGCAGCCACCAGTCGGTCAATATCGGACTGGATGGTAAGATCGGCAAGGAGCTGGAGATGCCCCTCGCCCTGAAGCATATGCCAGGTCTCATCAAGACGCACAGCATGGCGACCTGTGATGATCACCCGGGCGCCATATTCACTGGCAGTGACAGCCGTTTGCCTGCCGAGACCCGAGGAGGCGCCGGTAACAAGAACTGTTTTCCCTTTCAGATCAAATGCGTTCATGTCGGGTTGGATTGGGAAGGAGCGGCCTCCTGATCGGTGAGTTCACACACCACGATGCCATCGGTTTCAATCAGGGCGGTGCCCCATGAAAGACCGATTCCGAAAGCCGAAAGTAACAGCTTCTGAGGTTTTTCAGCAAGTTCGCTCCCGATCTGTGTGACCATGGTGAGCGGAATGGAGGAACAGCTGGTATTGCCGAAATCGTGCAGCGAATAGGGGACCCGGGAGGGGTCAACCTTCAGCATCTTGCGTAGGGTCTCATTGATCAGCCTGTTGGCCTGGTGGAACAGCAGGTAGTTGAATTCGTCGGTTTGCCGGTTGAAATGTTTCAGCGTGGTTTTGATGTTGGGGACCACCTCGCGGAGCGAAAAATTGAAAACTTCAATGCCGTTCAGGGCAATCTGCAACCTGTTATGATAGATCCCGTCGCCGTATTTTTTAATGGTAAATGATTTTTTATCAGCCAGGTTGCGCACGCCTCCGTCGCGGATGATGATGGCTTCATAACCGCTCCCGTCGGTTTGCAGGTTGAACTGCATCGGAGCCTGTCCCGGTTTATATTCCAGCGCGGTGGCTGTGCCGGCATCCCCGAAAAGCGGGTAGGTGCTTTTATCGCGGTAACAGGAGGTGACATTCGAAAGGTCGCCGACCAGCAGCAAACCCTTTTGTATGCCAGTGGCCCTGATGAGGCTGCTGATAACGGAAAGGCCATAAACATATCCTGAACAACCGAGGTTGATGTCGAGGGCCATGCAGGTTTTGGGCAGTTTCAGCCTGTCCTGCAGAATGGCGGAGGTTGAAGGGATGATATAGTCGCGCGACTGGGAAACGAACACCAGCAGCTTGATCTCACCGGGCAACCATCCCAGTCTCTCCATCAGCTGTTCTGCCGACTGGAAGCAAAGGTCGGAGGTGGTTTGTCCAGGTTCGGCGACATGGCGGGTTTCAACCCCGATCATCTGGATCAGCTGATCCCGTTCTTTTTGCGTGATCCAGTCATAATCATGATTGGATAATATCTTTTTTGGAACACATGCCGAAAGACCGGCAATCCGCACATCGGGTATCTCAAAAATGGCCATTGACTGGGTAGGTTGAGCTCTTGTTCAAAACGGGAACGACACAAAAGTACTTTTTTTTTCGTTATCGTCCCCTTTTTTCTAAATTTGCCCGGTGATGGAGAAGCGCTTTTTCAGCACCTAAATGATTGAAAAGATGGATTTAACGAACCCAGTGCCTCTCCCGGGCGACCTTCAGCTTATACCAGACCAGGCCACCATTGTCACCGTTCTGCGACAGCGGGCAGCCTTACATCCTGAGAAGAGGGCCTTTACCTTCCTCGCCAACGGGGAGGATGAGTCGGGTTCATTAACCTATGATGAAGTTGACGCAGGTGCGCGGAATATTGCCGCAAGACTTATTGCGCTGGGGATGAAAGGCAAAACAGTGCTGATGTTCTATCCGCCCGGGCTTGATTTCATCCTTGCCTTTTTCGGATGCCTCTATGCGGGAACCATTCCGGCAGCAGCCTATCCCCCGCGAAAGAACCGGTCCCTGCAAAGGATCCGTACCATTGCTGCCGACTGCAACGCACATTCCATCCTGACCACCGATGCCATCGCCCGCTCGCTGGAACGCAATTTTGCGGAAGACGCCCAGCTTGCAGGTTTGCCCTGGCATACCACCGATTCCTGGAGCCTGGCCGGTCGCGACGCTGTCGCCGGTGCTGAACCCGGATTTGAATCGCTGGCATTCCTCCAGTACACAAGCGGTTCAACCGGCGACCCGAAAGGGGTGATGGTAAGCCACCGGAACATCATGTACAACCTGCGTTCGCTGCAGCTGATATTCGCGATAACCCCTGAAGATACTGCCGTGCACTGGGTACCGCAGTTCCACGACCTCGGCCTGATCTTCGGTATTATGGAGACTGTTTTTTCAGGATCCCGTGCCGTGCTGATCCCCCCCTTTATCTTTATCGCCAACCCTGCCTTGCTATTGCAGGCCATCACCCGTTACCATGCCACGGTGAGCGGTCAGCCCGACTTTGCCTTTAACCATTGTGTCGACAAGATCGCGGAACCACTGCGTGCCGGTCTCGACCTGTCGTCGCTGCGGGTTATGTACAGCGGCGCCGAACCCGTGAGGAGATCGACAATGGAGCGGTTTTTGTCGGCCTTCTCGCCCGCCGGACTGAAGGCTGAGGCGCTTATTCCCGCTTATGGCATGGCTGAGTCGACCCTGATCCTGGTTGGCGGCGCAATTACCGAGCCGGCATGCTACCTGCGTGTGAAAACCTCCGCCCTCGAGCAGAATATCGTGGTTCCGGCGGAAGATGATGACCAGAGCGGCGATACCCAGTGGATCGCCGGCAATGGCAAAACGAAGATGGATACTTCCATCCTGATTGTTAACCCCGATACCTGTGAAATCCTGCCGCCTTATAAAGTTGGGGAGATCTGGGCAAGCGGCAGTACGGTTACCATGGGATACTACGGTAACCCGGAGCAGACAGCGGAAGTTTTCAGAGCCAGTCCCGCCGGGACTGCAAACCCTGTCTGGCTGCGTACCGGCGACCTCGGATTTGTCTACAACGGGGAGCTTTTCATAACCGGACGATTGAAAGACCTTGTCATCATCCATGGCCGAAATTTTTACCCGCAGGATATTGAGGAGGTGGTAGAGGAGAGCCATCCCTCTATCCGGAAATCCTGTTCTGCTGTATTCTCCGTCGAACACAACGGGAAGGAACGGCTGGCTGTCGTGGCTGAACTGCGACGTTCCATCCTTCCCCATGATACTGCGAAAATCCTGGAAGCAATCGTTGGCTCCCTTTCACAGGAATTTGAAATCCAGCCGGTCAGGATCACCCTGGTCAAAACTGGTTCCGTCATCAAGACCTCCAGCGGCAAGATCATGCGCAGGGCCAACAGGGAATCGTTGCTGCATGGGAATTTTACAGTGATCGCCGACCGTATCTATGAGGAACACGGCATTGCTGCAGGAAATTATAAGGAGGGAGAGGCGCCTGACCTGGAACAATTTATCCTCGGATGGGCTGCAACCCGGCTGAATGAAGGGGTTGCGGTGGATCCTGCCTGCAGCCTTACGGTTTACGGGCTTGATTCAATTATGGCCGTTGAACTGACGGCGGAAACAAAAAATATTTTTGGATTTGAATGGCCCCCGTACCTCTTTTTCGAAGAGATTTCAATTGCCCAACTGGTAAGGGAAGGTTTGAAATTGATGGAAGACAGGTGAGAAACCCCTCTTATTGAACCCTTGAGGTAATAATCCTGAACAGGTCTTCCACAGTTTTGGAGGTGGCAATATCTTCCGCATTGATGGTTACATCATATTCGGTTTTAACCATCGCAATCAGGATGAGTGCATTGATGGAGTTCCACTCAAAAACCTCCCTGAAAACACTCCCTGGGGTCAGGGTTCCGGGTGTAAGGTCTTCATATTCTTCCTCAAGGCGGGCAATGAAATCTTCAATCTTCATGGGTCATCGGATTAAAGGGCAAAGGTAAGAATTTTCCTGACATATGGCAGTTACCCAACTTATTCGTTACTTTGCAGCCCAATTGAATAACGAAGGATTTTCCATGCCCGTAAAGAGTGAATATTACCAGCCTGAACTGACCCTGCCCGACCTGCTGAACCGCGCGGTAAATAGTCCGAACAACCTGTTTATCGGTTATATTGACGAGGACGGCGCGCTTAAATGTCAACCCTATCGTGACCTGTCGGACCAGGCAAAACTGATCGCTGCCGGGCTGTCGCGCCTCGGGTTGAAACAGGGGGATAAGGTGATCATTGCAACCCGCTATAACCAGGAAACTGTCGAACTGCTGTGGGGATGTTTCCTGATGGGCATCGTGCCTACCATCCTCCAGCCGCCGATGACCTTTTCAGGATATAACCCTTCGGTGGTGAAACTGATGGATGTCTATCACCAGATGGAAGAACCTTTTGTCTTTATGAGTCCCGAAGTGCAGGATTCGGGCGATCTTCCTGCAGCAAAGGTGTTGCACCGGGGGCAACTCGATTGTACCGGCGGATTTCCCATTCCCCACCTGGAGGCCGATGACCTTGCCTTTATCCAGTTCTCATCGGGCAGCACCGGCAATCCCAAGGGGATCATGCTCTCGCATGGCAATCTCATGGTGAACATGGATGCCATCCGCATCGGCCTTGACCTCCACTATCCCGACCATGTGGGTAACTGGATGCCCCTTTTTCATGACATGGGGCTGATCGGCTACCATCTTACCCCCTTGTACTGCGTCACCTTTCAGTACCAGGTCGAAACCATCGATTTTATCATGAAGCCCGGGTTGTGGCTGAATATGATGAGCCGGCAGAAGATTACGATCTCAGGCTGTACCAACTTCGGGCTGGCGCTGGTTTTGCGGTACCTGAAACGCAGTAAACCCAATCCCGATTGGGATTTCTCTGCCATGAAGGCATTGCTCAACGGGGCAGAGCCGATCTCGGTGAAGATCATGCAGGACTTTACAGATGCCCTTGGCCTTTCGGGGTTCCGGCCCGAAGCCATGATGCCGGTTTACGGCATGGCCGAGGTCACCCTGGCGATCTCCTTCACCCCCCTGATGAACCCCTCGGTGCTCACCGCCTTTGACGCCACCCTGCTTGACAGGGAAAACAGGGCCCGGCCCGTCGATCCCTCCGATCCTTCGGCAAGAATACTTTCGGAGGTTGGTGTGGCGCTGAACGATATTGATATCCGCATTATGGACGAGCGCGACCTGCCGGTGACCGACGGTTATTCCGGCCATATCCAGCTCAGGGGCGGCGGGATCACCAAAGGTTATTATAACAAACCCGATGCCACGGCAGCTGCCTTCTGCGGCGACTGGCTCCGGACCGGCGACATCGGCTTTTTCTATGATGGCCACCTTTATATCAGTGGCCGGCATAAGGATATCATCTTTAAAAACGGCCGGAACTATTTTGCCAACGACCTCGAAACCATGGCCTGTTCGGTTGAAGGGATCAGCTATGGCAAAGTCTGCTTTGCCGCAAATACCGACAGGGCTACCGGTTACGACCGTGTCATCGCCTTTGTGGCCGGGGTTCCCGATCAAAAAGCGATCGCGACCTTCCATCAGATGAGAGGACTGCTGCGCAGCAACCTCGGCATTACCGTGGATGAACTGGTGTTGATCAAATCGAATGAAATTCCGAAAACCTCGAGTGGTAAGTTACAGCGCTATAAACTGATGCAGCGTTACCTGGCCGGCGAGTTCGAAAACAGAAGGATCACCGCCGACACCTTGTAGCCCGGAGATTTTCAACCTGCCTGCGGGGGAGGGACGCCCCCCGGCTTTTTCCCAACGATCTTCAGATAGGTCTTTAACAGGATGGTGGCCTTGAAAAACCACCACTGGCTTGCCTTTGCAGGCAGGTATGTGCCCAGGATCATAAGCGCCAGCAGGATGTTGTTGTACAGTAACATAGGGCTGGACTTCAGGAACAGCCACAGGCTGAAACCCTTGTATTTCCGGTGATAGCCCAGCCTGTCGGCATATTTCCCCGCAATCTGGTCGGCCATCTTCTCCTCCTGGCTGGTTAGTTTGTCCTGCCAGGTATTCATCCGGCCTGTATTGACAGGATGTAAAAGATTCTCGTGAAACTTGTCCCAGATGGTGTTGCCGTAAATCTTGGAAACCTCATCCTTCTTCTTGTAAAAGTCAAATACCGAAGGATCATAGGGCAGTCCGATGAATTCACTCAGCGACCGGAAGGTCTTCTCCTGCTCGGTTACCAGGTCCTCATAACGGAGAATGTAGTATTTATCGGGAAACCGGCGTTTGCAATCGAGGAACAACCTGACAAAATAGCGCCAACGGGCAACCTGCAGCGTCAATACCGGCGCCTCAACGGCGATCTCCTTCTCTGCAAGTTTTTTGATCGAAACGTAATTATCGCGGTAATCCCTGATAATGCAGATGAATTTGGAGTCGGGGAAGATATTCCTGATCCTGTTGATGTAGATGGAATAGATCGGGTTTTTATCGCCGATCCACAGCGTTTCCTCCTTGTCATATACGGAGTAGGCAAAATAGTTGATGCTCTTCAGGAAGAGCTGGATCGAACCAACCTCCTTGTATTTCAGCAATTCCCCGACGATGAATTCCTTGTCGAGTTTAAGATTTTCAACCCTGCGCAGGCTGAACTTTGAATATTCGAATACATGGTCCACAAACGACCGGATGGTGGCTTCATCCCAGATTTTGACATTCCTGAAATGCTGGTATAAAAACAGCATGACGGGAAACTCGGGCGCTATCCTAACGTTCGGGTGGGCATTAAAAAGCGTCGTAAGCAAGGTGGTGCCCGAACGGGGCCTCCCGAAGATGAAAAACATGGGAATTTTACTAAGATCGTCTGTCTCCATAAAACATTGGTTAAATCAATAAAGCTGATTTTGGGCAAAAGTAACATATTTACAGGTGAATTTCGCCGGACAACAGGTCTGTTAATACCATTTTTTCATCAACAAATCAGAAAACATATGTATATAGGAAACTTATTTTATATTTGTATAAACATCCAATTCCCGCAGTTATCATGAATTTAACCCGATAAGGTGATAAACCAGCCCAGAAAATTGTTGCTGATCAACCCGGCCGACAAAGCCCGGCCGGGATTTCTGAACGATGCAAGTACGCGGTTTATGCCCCTTGGGCTGGGCATTGTGGCAGCCCTGACTCCTTCGAACTGGGAGGTGGAGTTGCTGGATGAAAGTTTTGAGGATTTCACCTTTAAGCCAGCCGACATCGTCGCCCTGACCTGTTTTACCTCCACCGCCCCGAGGGCCTACGATATTGCGGCGATATACCGTAACGCGGGCATTCACACGGTTCTGGGAGGGATTCATGCCTCCATGTGCCCTGACGAAGCTGCCCTGTATTTTGATACCGTGGTTACCGGCGAGGCGGAGGGGGCCTGGCCTGCCCTGATTGCTGATTTTGATACAGGGATGACTAAAAAGCTCTATAGCGGTGGAATTACCGATATAGAGAAGGTCCCCCACGTCAGAAGGGACATTTATAAATACCCCTATGTGTATGACCTGGTGCAGACTTCGCGCGGTTGCCCGGCCGGATGCGATTTTTGCTCCGTTACGCAGATGTGCGGCAAAACCTACCGTGAACGCGATATTGAAGATGTGCTGGACGAACTTGGGGAAACCACCCGGCCCGCCCTGTTTTTTGTGGATGATAACCTTGTCAACAACAAGAAGGGTGCCGATGAACGCGCCATCAGGCTCTTTAAAGGAATGGTCAAACGGGGAATTAAGAAACACTGGCTTTCGCAGGCAACGCTGAATTTTGCCGATAACGACGAGATGCTTTACTGGGCCAGGAAAAGTGGCTGTATCCTCATCATGATGGGGGTCGAGGCGGAAACATCCCAGGCGCTGAAGGATGTCAGAAAGCACCTGAACCTCAAAAGGGGTGTAGGGGCTTATAAAGATATCTTCAGGAAAATACATAAACACGGCATCGGGATCATGGCGTTCATGATCTTCGGGATGGAAAGCGACAGGAAAGAGGATTTGTACGCCCGCGGCGAGTTTATCAGGAAAAGCACAATCGATGCCTACCAGTGCACCATCCTGACGCCTCTGCCCGGTACGGCGCTCTTTGACAGGCTCAGGAAGCAGGATAGGATTGTTTTGAACAACTACCCCTCCGACTGGCAGCATTACCATTTTATGGTTGGAACGGTCAACACCCCGAACCTGACGATCGCTGAACTGGAGTCATGTATGCAAGAGATATGGCAGAATCTTTACAATAAGGAGGCTATGCGCAGGAAAATGTTCAGGACCCTGTGGAACACCGGAAGTTTTACCACGGCTTACTGGACCTATGCCACGAATCATAACTACGGCAGGATGTTCCAGGAAGAAAAGGCCGGAGCCAGTGTCGGCGGGTCAGCCTGGCGACGTTTCATGGGGGCCGTCTATCTTCAGTTCACAAGCAAGGTTATCTGGCTGATGTACCAGCTGGTCTGGGCAAGAATGATCAGGCGGTTTACGGCAGGTGCCCGTTAACGGCAAGTATCAAACCTACAGCCAGGCCCTGAAAGCGGAATGGCTGAAGGCCTCCTTAACGGGTAACGGCTCTTTTCCTGAACAGTATCTTTTTAATATCCCTTAAGAAATAAAAATCACTCGCCCTGTATCTTAAGATCTCCGTCAGGGGCATCTTGACCATCCGCGAATAGATGATCACAAATGCGATGGCCCCGAAGGCATAGCTTACGTTGGTCGACCACGCTGCGCCGATCCCGCCGTAGCGGGGAATCAGGAAGAGATTGAGGATGAAATTGATCACCAGGGCGGGCAGGAAGGTATAGATGGCAATCTGGGGTTTTCCCATTCCTGTCAGGCGGCTGTTCAGGATCCTGAACCCGATCATCAGCAGGATGCCGGGAAGTACCAGCTGGATCATGGTAATGCTGTGCGTGAACGCCCTGCCGAAGATCAGCGGGATGAGCAGCGGCGCCAGGAAAAAGATGGAGATGCTCCCGATCAAACCGATGATCAGAGTAACACGGAAGATGGAGGCCACCGTCCGGTGAATGTTCTGGTCGTCGTTGGAATTGGCGCTCCGGCTGAGGATAATGGTCTCGATGGCCAGCGGAATATGCCACAGCTGTTCGGCGATCTGCATCGCCAGCGAATAAAAGCCCACCTCCTCCAGGGTCGAGAGTTTCTTCAGCATCAGGATGTCGAGGCGGTAGTTGAGTTGCATGATAAACACCGCAATGGCATTCACCAACCCAAGCTTGATCATGCTTTTCATGATGCCTTCGTGGTATTTCCAGGTGATGTTATACCTGAACTGTACGATGATGATCCTGTAGGTAAAGAAAAACATGATGAAGTTAGCCAGGGCAATGGCGGCAAACGCTCCCAGCACCGACAAGTTAAGCCCCCATACAAACAAGATGGTAAGCAGGAAGGTCATGATGGTGGGACCGGCATTGACAATACTGGCCCGCCGGATATCCTCCTTTCCCAGGAAGACACCGCCTGCAAAAATGTTGGTGAGCAGCAGCGGAATGGTGAGCAGCACCAGGACGATGATCAGCGGGTCGAAGGGCTGGCCGGTTGAGAAAAAATAGACAAAGCCGCAGATCAGGATGCTCAGCACACTGGTCCATAACAGGAGGATGAACAGCGCCGAAACGATATGGTCTTCGGGCAGTAGTTTGTTGCCGATATGGTAAATGGTGCTTCGCCTGATCCCCAGCTGGGTAAAGCCGATCACCATGATCGGAACCACAATGATGGCAGAATAAAGACCATACCCGGCGGCCCCGAGCCAGCGTGTCAGGATCACGCCGATGGCCAGGTTGCACAGGGTCACAGTCAGATTGCTCCCAAGCAGGCTGAGGATGTCACGCAGATAGGTTCTTTTGGCCAATTGTCAGGGAATAAAAAAATGCATTAATTTCGCAGACAAATTTAGCTTATTAATTTAATGCGGCATTTCGCAAATCCGCTATTTCACAGTTTCGCCTGTTAATTTATGTATATCCCCTTCAATAAGCCTTTCATTCCCTGGTTCAGGCTCGGTCACCTGTTCAGGGCAACGCTGTCGGGGAGGATTGCAGGCAATGGGGATTACACAAAAAAATGCCACAGGTTTTTCGAAGAGCGGTTCGGATTTAACAAGGTACTGATGACCACCTCCTGCAGCGATGCCCTTGAGATGTCGGCGCTCCTTTGCAGGATTGAGCCGGGCGATGAGGTGATCATGCCCTCGTTTACCTTCATGTCAACCGCAAATGCCTTCCTGATCAGAGGCGCCAGGATCGTTTTTGCAGATACGCTGCCCGATCTTCCGAATATCGACCCCTTTGAAATTGAGAAACTGATTACGCCGAAAACCAGGGTGATCGTTGTGGTTCACTACAGCGGGCTTGCCTGCGACATGGACCGGGTCATGGAAATTGCCACCCGGCACGGCTTGCTGGTGGTGGAGGATGCCGCCCATGCCATCGACTCCTTTTATCGCGGACGCCCCCTTGGCTCGATCGGCCATTTCGGCACCTTCTCCTTTCATGAAACCAAGAACCTGAACGCAGGCGAAGGAGGCTTGCTGATGGTGAACAGGGAGGAATTCGAAAAACGGGCTGAGATCATCTGGGAAAAGGGGACCAACAGGGCGGCCTTCTACCGGGGCGAAATTGACAAATATGGCTGGGTGGATATCGGCTCGTCATACCTCCCTTCGGATATGGTGGCGGCATTTCTTTACACGCAGCTGGTTCGTTTTGACAAGATCCAGACGCGCAGGAAAAAAGTTTGGTGGAGCTATTTTCAGTTACTGAAACCATTAGAGGAGAAAGGACTGCTCATGCGTCCCTTGATTCCTGATTTTGCCACCATAAACGGCAATATTTTTTACATCACCGTTAACACTGCGGAAACCAGGGATGAATTGTTGACCTTTCTGAAATCAAAAGGGATCACGGCACTCTTTCATTACCTGCCGCTCCACTCCAGCCCCTATTTCCGGGATAAACACGACGGGCGTTCACTTCCCAATTCCGACAGGTTTTCCTCGACCATTTTACGCCTGCCCTTTTATAATTCACTGGGGAAAAACCGGATCAAACTGGTCGTGCGCAGCATCAACGATTTCTTCCTGACGCAAACGGCCGGCTCCTCCCGGCTCACCACGCGTTTCCAGGGGGGTAATTAGCCATTTCACCATTTCGCATTTCCAAAAAAAAAAGCCGGGAACAAGCCCGGCTTTCTGGAT
>CAIYQH010000436.1 GCA_903928285.1 uncultured Bacteroidales bacterium | reverse complement strand
GCCCAGGCTGCCGTAAGGGTCGCCCTCGTAAGAATTTACCTCCGTTATTTCACCGCGGATGTTGTTCACCATCAGGTTCATCTTGGCCAGGCGGGCTGTTTCGCCCATATACTCCTGGCCGTAGACATAGATATCGTTGAGGTCGTGGTTGGCTTCCTGAACAAACTTGGCGCTTTGCACAAACATGCCGCCCGAACCACAGGCCGGGTCATAGATTTTACCGGCATAAGGCTCGATTACTTCAACAATAAACCGTACAACAGAGGTCGGGGTGAAGAACTCACCCCCTTTCTGGCCTTCGCTCATCGCGAATTCACCCAGGAAATATTCATAAATCTTTCCAAAAACATCACCGGTGGCATCTTTGGGGATATCTGAGAATGATTTGAGCAGTTGCGGAAGAATGTCGGCTTTCTTTTTCTCAATATCGAAGTAGGCCTCCTTGGGCAACACGTTTTTAAACTTTTCATCCTGGTATTCCTCGATGCCTTCCAGTGCTTTACGCAGGGCCTGCGCCATACTCTGATCGCCCGGTAAATTCAACAGGTAATCATAACGCGCGTAATCAGGCAGATAGAACCCACAACTGGCCAGGGCAATGGCTTCAATCGTCCGTTCAAGGCGGGTACCCTTATCGGTTTTGTGATCTTCCAGGATTTTTGTTTCGAACTGGCTGTACTTATTGTCGGCAAACCGGAGAAAGATCAGACCCAGCACGGGAACTGCATAATCGGCGGCCTTCAGGCCGCCGTAAGCCCTCAGGGAGTTGGCTGAAGCCCAAAGGTCGTTTTCGAGTTTTTTGAGTTGGTCGTTGGTCATTGTTACCAGTATCTGTAAATTAAGCAGTTAATTAAACTTCACTATTTTCTCTAAAAGAGAATCGGGTTGAACAGCCTTTGGAGACTATGTGGAAAATGTCCTCACCAGGACCTAAAGCGGGAAATTCGGCAAGCAGCTGGTTTTCCGTAACCGCGGCGAATTGAGCATCATGGCCAAACCGCCGAAAAAGAGTCCCATACAAGCTTCCGACACGCAGTTGCAGGTGCGGCGTAAATTTAAGGTTGCCAGCCGCTGGGCGAAGGAGGCCCTCCGGGATCCGGCAACCCTTGCGTCGTATACGGCCATGGCATCCGGGATGAAATCACCTTACGTGATGGCCATTACCAACTACCTGTGCCCGCCTGAGGTAACGCAAATCATCACGACGGGTTATTCCGGTAATACAGGTGAAACCATCAGCGTTGTGGTTTCCGGCAAATTCCCGGTGACGGGGGTTCGCGTCAAAATTAAAGATCCCTCCGGGGACGATATCGAACAGGGCCCCTGTACCGAAGACCTGTCGGCCGACTGCTGGGTGTACACCGCCGAAAAGATGATAACAGGCATCAAAGGACTAACGGTAACCGCCGAGGCTTTTGATTTTCCAAACCATGCAGGTACCCTGCAGGTAACGCTCTGAAAAATGGTTGCCGGATGCCGGCTCCGGCACCCATGGCTGGATCGGAGACATCATCGTGAAGCAGTGCGGGGGGAGAACGATGGCCGGTCCCATTCAGCGCGAATGGTTCGCCGCCTCCGCTCTCCCGGGCCTTTCGGCTTATACTGCGGCATTTATGCACTTCCTTGACGAGGAGAAAAGCCGCCAAAGTTTAAAACAGGATTTACAATTTTTCAAGGATTAAGAAAGGGGTTGGTCCGGATAGGGGCAGCCCCTTTTGTTTTTGATTACGGTATAACGTATGTCCATATCATGGCTCGGCCATACGATGCCAACATTGGCTGTCGTTTATTGTGATCATTCAAAAAATTTAAAAACGGCTCTTGATTTTCAATAATTTTGCAGCAGTCAAAAAAATCCTTCATCATGCAAACCTTATTTTCCAAAGCCGAAGAGATCAGGAATTCAGGCATCCGCGCAGCGATCTGCATCGTAATTGAAACCAGGGGCTCCACTCCAAGGAAACAGGGGTCAAAGATGATTGTTTATGAGGATGGTACCATTTTCGGAAGCATCGGTGGCGGGTCTGTAGAAAAAGAGGTGGCAGAAAAAGCAATGGAACTGATTGCACTCGGGAAACCTGAAAGATGCTCATTTAACCTTGAACAGGACCTTGGAATGCATTGCGGCGGATTCATGGATGTTTATATTGAACCGATCAACCCCTCGCAGAAACTCTATATTTTCGGAGCCGGCCATATCGGGAAGGCACTGGTCCATTTTGCACAGGAATTCGATTTTTCAATTACTGTGTTTGATCCGCGTGATGGGATATTTGATGATCCTGCTTTTGCTGGTTGTACCTGTATCGGGAAAGATTACTTTGAGGCAATTGAGGAAGTTTCGTTTGATGATAAAACCTACATTGTCATCGTCACACCCAAACATGTTTTCGACGAGGAGATCCTTGTCAAAGTAACGCGTAAACCCCACGCCTATGTCGGAATGATCGG
>CAIYQH010000435.1 GCA_903928285.1 uncultured Bacteroidales bacterium | reverse complement strand
CCCCTGTAAAAATAGACAAAGATGGTCAGGAAACAAAAGCCGACGGCCAGCCTTAGCAGGTTTACCACCATTGAACCTATTTTCCGGCTGGCGGCTTCAAAGGCAAGCGCCGTAATGGTCCAGAAAACGGCGGTAAGTAATGCGGCTAATTCGCCGGTATGATTCATCAACACAATTCCTCCTTTTTATTTTCGTGCAAGCCATTCTTCAGGGTTTTGCGTCACCTTACCCCTCCAGATTTCAAAATGCAACTCTGATTTTTGTTCGCCGGTATTGGTATGCACCTTCCCGATCACTTGCCGGGCCAACACTTCCTGCCCCTCGCGCACCCGTACCTCGCCAAGATTTGAATATACTGTAAGATAATCGCCATGGCGGATGATCACCACGTTGTTCAGCAGCGGGAAGGAGACGATGCGGCTTACCCGTCCCTTGAATACCGCCTTGACCACCGATTCCAGCCCGGTCATGATGTCAATACCGTTATTTTGCACCTTATAATGTTCGAGTACAGGGTGAAAGTGTTCGCCAAAGCTGCCGGAGACGATCCCCTGGTCGCAGGGCCAGGGAAGCCTGCCCCTGTTTGCCGAAAAGGAGGATGACAGGGCCAGTTCCCCCTGGGTCAGCTCCATTTTTTCCTCATGGGCCGGCGTTTTGGAACCCGTTGCTGTGGTCCTGGTTTTAGCGTTTTTTTTCCGCAGGCGCTCCTCCGATGCTTTGATATCAGTCGCAATCAGTTTTTCAATTTCAGCTTCGAGCTTTTGCGCCGCCTGCTGCTTTGTTTTCAGGGTGGCCAGCAACTCCTTTTCCCTGGAGGAGAAGTCCTTGACGGCATCTGCCTTTTCCTTTTTCTCCTGGTCCAGCTTTTGCTTTTCTTCACGCTGCGACTGAACCAGCGTAAGCTTGCTGGCTTTTTCGGCCTCGAGCTCTTTGTGGTGGGTGGCAATGGCCCGTTGCGTCGACTCAATTTTGGCAGCCTGGCTCCTTCGGTAGGAGCTGTATTGCTGGTAATATTTCATGCGCTGGTATGCCTGGTTGAAATCGCGGGCCGAGAAGATGAACATCATCTTGTTGTGGCCGTTCATGTTCCGGTAGGCATAATAGATCATGCGGGCATACTCGTTTTTCAGCTCCTGGAGCTGCTTCGACATGTGTTCTATCTGGACATTCTCCACCGATATCTGCACCTCCACATCATCGAGTTGGGTATTGATGGTATTGATCAGCGCCTGGCGGCTTCTCACCTGTTTTGCCAGTATCTCGAGTTTGTTTAACGAAGCCTGTTTGTTTTTCCTGGTCTTCTCCAGGAGTTCAGTAGCATAACGAATCTCGTTTTCCAGCTGTTTCCTGGTTTGAAGCAGTTTTTCCCGCTCCCTGGGAGAATGAGATTGGGCCAGCAGGTTAGGGTTCGTGCACAAAACCATCAGCAGAAGGTTGATAAAAATAATTTTGCTGAAAAGATATTTCCTCCTGCTCATGGATTGTCGTTTCTATTTAGATCGCTGGTAACTTGCCGGGATCTTGAAAGGAAATACCAGGGGCGCATCGATCACCATCTTTGAAAAATCGGCCTTGATCCTGATCGTATTATCCGCCCAGATGGTATAGGTCATTTTTTTGGGGAAAAGTTGCTCCCCGATTTTTTCAAAAGTTTTGTAGGTCGATTCCAGCTTGATATTGTCGCGGCGGATCTCCTTGATATCGACATGGGTAATCTTGAAATTTTCGGGATCCAGCCAGATGTTCTGGATAAAGATCCTCAGTTTTTCCTGGCTGTTGCGGACAAACTTTCGCAATTTAAGGCGTTCGCCGGTAGCCAGTTTGTATTCACCATGGTCGATGGAGGCTCTGAATTTCCCGCCTTCGTAAAACTGCAGGTCGTTTCCGAGCAGGATGGCCTGCATCAGGTCGTAATCGATATTGGTGTTGAGAAACTGGTTGACATATTCGTAGTCGCCGATAAAATAGGTGTCATTCAGCCGGTTGATCAGTTTCACCGAATCCTGCGAGATCATCAGCCGGATGGCCTCGATTCCGAGCATGGGGGTAAGCGAGATCCAGATCAGGCTGTCTTTGCGGATACGGATCTGCCCGCTGAAGGAGTTTTTCTTGCCCTTGTTCGAATACTCTGCCGAAAATTTGGCTGAAAACCAGTCGAATTTCAGCTCTTTTTCCTTTAGTTTTCCGAAGAGAAAATCAGCGCCTTCCTCTTTGAGAGGGGCTTTCAGGGCTTTGCGCGCAGGGCTGCAGGAGGCGAGAAGGAGCATTGAGGCAAGGAGGAGAGTGAGCATCCTTCCCGTGAATATTGAATTTTGGATCATGTATTATTGATGTAGTTTTTTATCAGCGATTTTCTTGTTGAGCAGGTCGGATCCAGGTCCCTTTACCTTTGCCCTGTTCCAGTAATCAAGGGCCTGTGGTTCATCCCCCAGCTTGTATAGCACATCTCCGTAGTGTTCCAGCACTTCGGCGCTGGGCGCCTCCTTGTTTTCTATCGCCTTTAGTATCCAGTCGCCAGCCTCCTTATACTTCCCAATTTTATACAGTACCCAGCCGTAGGTATCCTGGAAAGAGGCATTCTGAGGTTCCATCTCAACCGCCTTTTTTGCCATCTTTTCGGCTTTGTCGAGTTCGGTACCGCGGATCGAGAGATAATAGGCGTAGTTGTTCAGGACATAGGCATTGTCCTCCTTGAGCGACAACGACTTTTCATAATCCCTGAAGGCTTCCTGTTCATTTTTCAGGGCGTGGTTTGCATCACCCTGGTACATATAGAACTGTGATAGCAGGTCATTGTCATCGACCACCAGTTTGGCTCCTGAATTTAACAGCCTGAGGGCCTCTTCGCTCTTTTTGAGCTGGAGGTTGGCAAGACCTGAAAACAGGAACGGGATGGGCTGTTCGGGGAACAGTTCAATAGCCTTGTTCCCATAGGTAACCAGGTGGGCATATTCCTCCTGCTGCAGATCCAGTCTGAGCACCTGTTCCCAAACGACATACCTGCTGCTGTCGAGGGAGAGCACCTTCAGGAAACTCTCCCTGGCTTCGGCGTACCGTTTATCCTGCGTGAGCAGATCCCCGTAAATGGAATAGACCTTGGGATCTTTCGGATGGGTGGTGATCAGGATTTTTGAAAGGGTAAAGGCCTGGTCCTTCAGATCGTTGAAGATCTGGTTTACGTTATAAAATGAAAGCAGAATATTCACCTTGGTATCCACATCGAGGTTGGGATTGGCAAAACCCAGTTTAAGCTCTTCATATGCCTTTCCCTTATCGCCGGTTTTGCGGTAATAATCGGCCATCGACATATGGATGTAAGCATTGTCAGGATCTGTCTCCGCGATGATTTTGTAAATCTCCAGCGCCTTGGCCGGCATATTGTTGGAGATGAAGAATTCGGCCAGGATCGACTTGTACCGGCTCTCGGCGGGGAAGGCAACTATCAGCTTGCGGAGCTCGTTTTCGGCGTTTTTAAGGTCGTTTTGGTGAAGGTAAATTTTTTCTTTCTGAATGGAGATCTCTTCCGAAACCCCCGCCTTTTCCTCTACCTGGTCATACGTTTTGATGGCATCACTGAATTTCTCGACCTGCAGATAGAGGGCGGCAAGCTGGTACAGGTAGTCGAGGTTGCCGGGTTCCTTTTCAACGATCTTCCTGTAGATTTCAATGGCATCGGCCGGCCGTGCTGCAGTCTGGTAAAGTTCAGCCAGGAAGAGCGCGTACCATACATTCCCGGGATCCAGGCGGGTAGCTTCCCGGCCCAGCCGGATGGCTTCGTCGGAATGTTTCTGCATCGATTCGATGCGGGCCAGTTCAAAACAGCCGACAGGGTCGTCGGGGTAACGGCCAACATACCTGCGGAACATCTCACCTGCACCCTGGAGGTTCCCCATGATGGCCTCTTTTTTAGCATCGATGAGCATCGACGGGTTTCCCGGGTTTGACGTTACAGACTCCTCTTTTTTCGACTTTTTCTTCTCCTTTTTCTGATGCCCTGGATTGACATCCATGAAGCGGGTTCCGGACTCAGCTTTCTCCCCGGCAAGAGCGGTAAAGCCGATTGACAGGACAAAAAGTATGATAAGGCTGTATATTCTCATTCGCAATGTTTAATTCGTAGTTACTACTTATTTGGTCCCGGTGTGTCCGAAACCGCCTGCGCCGCGTTCAGTCGTCATCAACTCCTCCACTTCGACCCAGTCGGCCTTTTCGTGGGCGGCAATGACCATCTGCGCAATTCGTTCCCCGTTGCCGATCGTCACCTCCTGGTCGGAAAGGTTGACCAGGATGATCCTGATTTCGCCGCGATAGTCGGCATCGATCGTTCCCGGCGTATTGAGCAGGGTGATCCCCCTTTTCAGGGCGAGTCCGCTTCGGGGCCTGATCTGGGCTTCAAAACCTTCGGGAAGTTCGATGAACAACCCGGTGGGTACGAGTCGACGCTCCAGCGGCTTCAGAACGATACTGGTATCCAGGTCAGCCCTCAGGTCCATCCCGGCTGATGCCCGTGTTTCATAGGCGGGTAACGGATGTTTGGAATGGTTGACAATCCTGATCTTCATAACGATAAGTATGGCGGCAAAGGTAATAAAAATCCTGCTACCGGGAAAGGGATAGCCGTGGCTTTTCAACAAGAATTACGCTGCCGGCAAACACCGCCAGCAGCATCGTATGGAAGGCGATACGCAGGATCGTTCCATCAATAACGACATAAATGCTGATAATGTATAACAGGAGTGAAAATCCCAGATAACCGAAAAATTTGGAGAGGTTGTATTTCACAGGAAAAAAATGTTGCCCGATCAGGTACGACAGCACCATCATCATCCCGTAACAGATAAAGGTTGCCCAGGCCGACCCGAGGTAACCGTGGATCAGGTGGTCGGCCCCCAGGGGAATCCACCAGAAGTTCAGGATCAGGGTGATGATGGCCCCGGCTACGGAAAGCCATGCCCCCCAGAGGGTTTTTGAAATCAGCTTATACCAGATCGAAAGGTTGTAATAAACCCCCAGGAAAAGGTTTGCCAGCATCAGGATGGGGATTACCACCTTACCCTCCCAATAGCGTTGGCCGATCAGGTACCGCATGACAAAATCGTCGAGGTAGACCATCGTCGCCAGGAAGATAAAAGAGACCGTGATGATGAAATAGTCCATGATCCGTGCATAGACTATTTTGGCGTTCTTCTCTTTGGCTTGTGCAAAAAAGAAGGGTTCGGCGGCATAGCGGTAAGCCTGGATGAAGATGGTCATCAGGATGGAGATCTTGTAGCAGGCGCTATAGATCCCGACCTGGTAGGAGGATATATCCTTGGGCAGCAGGTATCGCAGCAGGAGCCTGTCGAAAGTTTCGTTGACGATGCCGGCCATGCCTGCGAAAAGCAGTGGCAGGGCGTAGATCAGCATTGCTTTGAGCAGTTTTCTATCGAGTTTCCACCGCATCCCGGTAAACTGCGGAATCAGCAGCAGCAGGGTGACCGAGCAGGAGATGACATTGGAGATAAAGATGTATTCAATGCTCCAGCCGGGATGATAAAAAAGGTTGACGAAGCCGTGCATGAAACTCAACGATTCGTGCCTTAACACGTATGGGCAGAACAGGATGAAATAGAAGTTCAGCCCGAAGTTGACCATGATCCCGGTCATGTTGATCCATACGAATTTTGCTGCCTTGTTTTGCGCCCGCAGCCTTGCAAAGGGGATCTTGGAAAGGGCATCCATCACCAGTATCCAGGCAAACCACAGCACATATTCGGGGTGGCTGCCATAGTCGATCCATATGGCAACGGTTTTTGAAAACAGGGAGGCCAGTGCCAGGAACACCAGCGATGAGCATATCAACGAGATCATCCCCGTGCTGAAGACCTTTTCCTTATCCCTATCCTCCGCGTTCTCGTTGAATTTGAAAAAGGCGGTCTCCATGCCATAGGTCAGTATGACCATCAGGAATGCGGCATAGGCATAAAACACGCTGACCGTGCCGTACTCCCCAGGCGGCAATACCCTGGTATAGAGCGGCACCAGCAGGTAACCAAGCACCCTGCCCAGGATGCTCGAAACACCGTACACCGCCGTCTGCCCTGCTAATTTTTTAAACGGATTCATTAACGCAAAGATATTGGTTTTTCCATTGCCCGCATTGTTTGCATTGCCTGCATTGTTTGCATTGTCTGCATTGTCTGCATTGTCTGCATTCCAGCATTTTCCTTACTTTTGCTCCGTGACCAAAAACAAATATTACGTAGTGTGGCAGGGCAAGAGGCCCGGCATTTACGAAAGCTGGCCTGATTGTAAGAAGCAGGTCGACGGTTTTGAAGGAGCAAAGTATAAAGGGTTTCCGACACTGGATCTGGCAAAAAGCGCCCTGAATGATGATCCCAGGCGGCACATGACCAGGAACCCTTCGGGTCCCGGGAAGGTGGTATGTTCCAATCCTGCCATCGGCGTTCCCATTGCCGACAGTATCTGTGTGGATGCTGCCTGTGCAGGGAACCCTGGCATCCTTGAGTACCGGGGGGTCGACACGAAATCGGGGGCCCAGCTTTTTCACATGGGGCCCTTTCCCCAGGGGACGGTAAACCTGGGGGAATTCCTTGGCATTGTACATGCCCTGGCATTTCTGAAACAGCGCGACATCGACTGGCCGATCTATTCCGACTCGCGCACGGCCATCGCCTGGGTGCGCAAGAAGGCCATCAACACCAACCTGGTGGTATCCCCAAAGAATGCAAAACTCTTCGACCTTGTAAACCGTGCCCTCGTCTGGCTGAAGGAAAACCAGTGGCCGAACAGGATCCTGAAGTGGGAAACCGAATACTGGGGGGAGATCCCCGCCGACTTCGGCAGGAAATAACCATTCAATGCCGTTCCGTCATTACCAGTGACAGGAGGATATTCGCGGATTTGTCTGACCGCGCCTCCTCTTTTACAGCGTTGCATAAAAAGCATCCACCATGTGATTTACCTTTTCCCCCTGCGGACCGTCCAGCACGGTGATAATGTCGAACCGCACCTCGCCCGGGTGCCTGCGGTACCTGGCATAGGCATTCGCGGCCCTGATCATGATCTTCTGCTTATGCCGGGTTACGGCAGTTTCGGGTTCGGTAAACAGAGCCGAACTCCGGGTTTTCACCTCAACGATTACCAGGTTTGTGCCATCCGTGGCGACGATATCGAGTTCCTCCTTCCCCCACCTCCAGTTCCGGTCAAGGATGTGGTATCCCTTTCTTTCCAGCAGGGCAACGGCAAGATCCTCGCCTGTTTTTCCCATTTCGATTTTATTTTTCATGATGTTAACCATTTGGTTGTTACAGAAAACTTTTGATTTTTCAGTACCCTGAAAGGCAATTATCATGGCAGATTACAAGACATTTCCCTTTGATTTTCCGCGTTTTCAGGGCAGGAATTAACGCAGGTTCATGCCTTCAGGCAGCCAGATATATTTTCTGGTTAATCGGGTTTATTGCAAAAGGTAAAGGGGTTGTTGAAAAAAAAAGAAAGGATCAGAGGAATTCCACCACAATCTCTTTTCCTACACTAAGGCGTACCTCCCCGCCCATAACCAGGGCGAGGTTGGTATGGAGGTGCCCGGCAGGGAAATCAAAGCATACCGGGAAATGTTGATCCTTCACGGCATCGGCGATGATCTCGTTGGCATTTTTTCCGAAGGGGATGACATTGTCGTTCATCTTGCCCATGCCTCCAACGATCAGACCTCTGATGTTGCGAAGTTTCCCGGCCCTTTTCAGGTTGATCATCATCCTGTCGATATGGTAGAGATATTCATCCACATCTTCCAGGAAAAGTATCTTCCCTGTGGTGTCGGGTTCTGAGGCAGAGCCCATGAGGCTGTATAGGATGGAGAGGTTGCCCCCGACAAGCAGTCCCTCGGCGATGCCTTCGCGCGACAGGGGTGTTTTGGGGAAGGAATAGGCGATGGGTTCGCCGCAGAGGCCATTCATCAGGGTAGCTACTGTCTGGTCCGGCTTATCGCTTTTGATGTTGACGGGCATGGTGGCATGCAGCGTCTGGATGCCCAGCTTCTGGTGGATATGCGCATGAAGCACCGTGATGTCGCTGTAGCCGGCGATCCATTTCGGATGCTGCCGAAACAAAGTAAAATCGAGGTTGTCGATAATCCGTGCGGTGCCGTAGCCCCCCCGCGAACAGATGATAGCCCTGATCTGGTCGTCATCAAGCATCATCTGCAGGTCTTGGCATCGTTGTGCGTCGGTGCCGGCAAATTGCTGGTAGCGGCTGAAGACATGGGTGCCGAGCACCACCTCCAGGTCGTGCCGCTGGAAAAAACGGATGGCCGGGTGAACTTCATCAAAGGTGATACTGCGGGCCGGGGATACGATCCCGATCTTGTCGCCTTTAACCAGGTATGGGGGGTGAATCATGGATCAAAAGTAACGAAAATGAGACTATCCTTAGGAATTAATCCGGAAATTTCTATGGCCTGGTTAGAATATAGCCAGCTTTACGACCTCCTCCTTTCCGAAAGCCTCGGGAAGGAGATTTCAGGAACCTGGGAAACATGGCGCAACTCCACCCTGAGCACCCTGCCCTTTTCCCAGCAGGCCCTGCTTATCTCCGATCCGGGATACAATTCCCGGCAGGGTGCCACTAACTGTGGAAAATTTCCCTCCAGGAACCGAAGGAACTTCTGCTTTGTGTTGCCGCGCAGGTTCAGCGGCCAGGCCGAGAGACCCGAAACCTTTGCGAAAGCTCAGTTCGCGGTCGAGCATGACGGTTACGTTGACCTTGGCGTAGATCTCCCCGAAGAAGTTGCCCGAGCCGAGATATTCATGCGAATACTGGGCAAAACAGTAGCGACAGCCATGGCCGCAGCCCCGGTAAACATTAACATCCCAGTTGCAGGGCATCTCGTTTACATGGAAATGAAGCGCCGACTTCACCGTGATCTCCTTCAAAGGCTTACTGGCGGTATCAGCGGTTATACTGTCCATATGGTACCTGTTCCCTTTCTATAACATCTCCGGTTTATCCCGGTAAACATCTTGTGAGACTGCCGACCGGTGGTGCCCAGGCAGCCCTTAAACCAGGCCTGAAACATCGGCTGGGGGTTGTGCGATGATCAAAATCTGATCATCTTTCCGGATACAAGATAGGTTTTTCAGGTATAGAGGTGCGATTTTGAGGGAACAATTTTTTTCTTCCGGAATCATTCCTGAGAATATTGGCTGATGGAATGCAGGTTTTCAGACACCCTTCAATGACCTCTCCCCAGACATCAAATGACCTCTCCCTGCAATATTTATAGTTTTTGCATTGCCTGCATTGTTTGCATTCCAGTATTCCAGCATTCCAGCATTCCCACAGATATTTCTTATCTTTGCCCTTTGTTTTCAGCCAATACCTTACCCTGATCCCATGAGCGACAAACCTGTTTATAAACGATATACCGTCACCTCCGCCCTGCCCTACGCGAACGGGCCGATCCATATCGGGCACCTTGCCGGGGTGTATGTTCCCGCCGATATTTACGTGCGCTTCCTCCGGATGAACGAGGAGGATGTTATCTTCATCGGCGGGTCAGACGAGCACGGCGTGCCCATCACCATCAAAGCGCTGCAGCAGGGAGTGACTCCGCAGGATATCGTTGACCGGTATCACGGCATTATCAAAAAATCTTTCGAAGATTTTGGCATCTCCTTCGACATCTATTCCCGCACTTCCAACAAGACCCATCACGAAACCGCCTCGGCATTCTTCCTCAAGATGTATGAAGCCGGCCAGTTTATCGAAAAGGTTTCCGAGCAGTATTTCGACGAAGCCACCGGGCAGTTCCTTGCCGACCGTTATATCACCGGGACCTGTCCCCACTGCGGTTTTGAAAAGGCATATGGCGACCAGTGCGAAAAGTGCGGCACCACGCTGAATGCCACCGACCTGATCGAGCCGAAGTCGGTGCTGAGCGGCAACCAGCCTGTGCTGCGTGAAACCAGGCACTGGTTCCTTCCCCTCGACCAGTATGAGCCCTGGCTGCGAGAATGGATCCTCGAAGGACATAAGGATGACTGGAAAATCAATGTTTACGGGCAGTGTAAGTCGTGGATCGACCAGGGACTACAGCCCCGCGCCGTTACCCGCGACCTCGACTGGGGCGTCAAGGTCCCCGTTGCGGGGGCCGACGGCAAGGTACTCTATGTATGGTTCGACGCACCCATCGGCTATATCTCCGCTACCCGTGAATTGACGGCCGACTGGGAAAAATACTGGAAAGATCCTGAAACCAAGCTTGTTCACTTTATCGGCAAAGACAACATCGTGTTCCATTGCATCATCTTCCCCGTGATGCTGAAGGCTGAAGGAAGTTATATCCTTCCCGATAATGTACCTGCCAATGAATTTTTAAACCTGGAGGGGGAAAAAATTTCCACCTCGCGCAACTGGGCCGTATGGCTGCATGAATACCTCGAGGACTTTCCCGGCAAACAGGATGTGCTTCGCTACGTGCTCACTTCGGCGGCTCCCGAGACCAAGGACAATGACTTTACCTGGAAGGATTTCCAGACCCGGAACAACAGCGAACTGGTGGCCATCCTGGGCAACTTTGTGAACCGCACCATCGTGCTTACCCACAAGTATTTCGAGGGAAAGGTACCCGCTGCCGCCCTGCTTACCGAAGGCGACAATACCCTGCTGGAGGAGATGAGGCAGTTCCCGGGCCGTATCGCCTTGAGCATACAGAGTTACCGCTTCAGGGAGGCGCTTGCCGAGATGATGAACCTGGCAAGGTTGGGCAACAGGTACCTTACCGAAAATGAGCCCTGGAAGGTTTATACCGCAGATCCTGTAAGGGTGGGCACCGTGCTGAACCTCTCCCTGCAGATCTGTGCGCAGCTCTCGATCGTTGCCGAACCCTTCCTCCCCTTTTCAGCGGCGAAGATAAGGCACACCCTTAATCTTGGCTCCTATAAGTGGGCCGATAGCAACCTGTTGAACTGGCTCCCGGCCGGCCATACCATCAATACGCCGGAGCTGCTCTTTGAAAAGATAGACGACAGCGCCATCGAGGCGCAGGTTGAAAAACTGTTGAACACACGCAGGGCCAATGAGGCGCTGCAGGCCAAAGCCCCCGTTAAACCCGGCAAGGAGGCAATCGGATTCGAGGATTTCTCGAAGATGGATATCCGTGTGGGTACGATCATGGAGGCGGAGAAGGTAGCCAAAACCGACAAGCTGCTGAAGCTGACCATCGACACCGGGCTCGACCGGCGTACCGTTGTTTCGGGCATAGCGAAATTCTTTAACCCCGCCGATATCATCGGCCGGCAGGTATGTATCCTGGTGAACCTGGCTCCCCGCAAACTCAAGGGTATCGAATCGCAGGGTATGATCCTGATGGCCGAAAACCCCGACGGTACCCTGTTTTTTGTCACACCGGGCGAGGGGGCGGTGAATGGGGCTGATGTGAAGTGATGATGATTTTTTTCAGACCTTCCAGGT
>CAIYQH010000434.1 GCA_903928285.1 uncultured Bacteroidales bacterium | reverse complement strand
GGAAGAATGGCTGACCGCTATAAGGCAACTCCTCCGGTCAGATCTGTTCATTTTGTTTCATGCGGTAGAGGGTTGATTTTCCGATTCCCAGTTTTTTGGCTACCAGGGGAATATCGTCCATATATTTATCCAAATATGATTTGATGATCAGCCTGTTGTATTCCTCCAGGGTCATCTCTCCCGCGTTGAGGAAGTCAGACGGCTTGGAGGTTTGGGAAAAGATGATATCCTCCTGGTTGAGTATCTTCCCGTTCGACATGACGACTGCCAGGTCGATGATGGCCTTCAGTTCGCGGATATTTCCGGGGTAGGGATAGCGGAGCAGCTTTTCACTGGCCTCGCTTGAAAAAACGACCATCTGCAGGTTGTTTTCCCTGCAGAACGCCTCGGCAAAGTGTTTGGCCAGAATCAGGATGTCATTGGTCCGCTCGCGCAGGGGCGGCAGGTGGACAGGTAATCCAAGCAGGCGGTAATAGAGATCCTGCCGGAAGGTGCCGTTGGCAACCTCCTCCTTCAGATCCCTGTGGGTTGCGACGATCAGCCGCAGATCGAGCGGGATCGTATCCTTGCCGCCGATCCTCACCAGTTCCCGTTCCTGGATCACCCTCAGCAATTTGGCCTGGATTGCGATATTCATGTCGCCAATCTCATCCAGGAAAAGGGTACCCTCGGTCGCCTCTTCGAACTTGCCGGTCTTCCGGGTATCGGCACCGGTAAAGGCGCCCTTTTCGTAACCAAACAACTCACTTTCCAGAAGATCCTTTGGAATTGCCGACATGTTTACTGCCACAAAAGGTTTTTTCCGCCTTGGCGAATTATAATGGATGGCCTTAGCCACCAGCTCTTTACCAGTCCCGGTTTCGCCGGTGATGGAGACGTTGATATTGGTTTTGCTTGCCTTTTCGATTAAGGAGTAGATGGTCCTGATCGCCTGGCTGTTCCCGATAATGGCCTTCTCGAAGTCGTATTTCCTGCCGACCTCCTCCTGCAGTTGCTCCACCTGGCTTTTCAGGGCCCTGTTTTCGCGGATGCGCAGGAGTACGTTCCACAGGCGCGAACGGGAATCCTGTTCCTTTACGATATAATCATAGGCGCCGTCTTTTAACAAATCGAGTGCCGTTGATATATCCTTTTGTCCGGAGACAATCACCACCTGGGTATCGGGGCTGTATTGCCTGATCTTTTTCAGCACCAGCGCGCCATTCATATCCGGCAGGGAATAATCAAGGGTGATCACATCAGGTTTCCTGTGGAGATTGGCAATCAACTCCTTTCCTGTTAAAAAATGCTGGATACTGTAATCAGGGTTCGACGACAGGTAATGTTTCAGGTATTCCCCGTAAAATTTATCATCCTCAACAATGAAAATTGAAAAACTGCTCATACTTTCCGGTTTTGGGATTGGCGACCAGGGTGAGAATTTTTCCCAAGTAGACAAATGTAAGAAAAGGTTTAAGACAATTCAATATACCTGAATAAATTAACGAAAAAATGGCCAAAACCGCCTATCCATTGTGCTGCAATATGGCATATACCAGGATGACCAGGAATAAAATGGCGAAAACGATCCCGATCCGTTTTCGCCGGGCGGCATTGAATTCAGCAAGGTTCTCATAATTGAGGTAAAACCGGCCAGGACGTGCTTCCATAAGCACGCCCGCATTGATCAGGCGTTGCATCCATCTTTGGCCCAGCCTTCTGGTTTCTTCCGGAGCGATGGCCCTGTCGGGAGTTGTGGCATTGTGTTCTTCAAAAAAACTGATGATTCTGCGAATCCTGATTACGATCATGGCGGGAACGGGTGATACAGGACCCATGAAGATGTTATCGGTTATTTCATTCAAAAATACGAAACATATAATAGCAGACACCGGATCTGGTCAAAATAGTCAATCTGCCGCTCCTGCAATATTCACCTTTATCCGTTCAAATCAGCCGCCAGGGCGCTCCTCATGATCGTCAAAGATCCTTTTCCCGTATTTGGTATAGAGGAAAGAACTGATCAGCAGTAAAATGCCCAGGGAGACAAACACGATGGTTTTGGAGATGGTGTTCAGGGAGGCGATATCGTAAAAGAAGAGTTTCATCAGGGTGGCGGCGAAAAGCACGATGGCCCCGATCCTCAGGTGGGTCTTTCGTTTCCGGATGCCCATAGCGACCAGGAGCAGGGCATAGACCCCAAAAAGGATGCTAAGGCCGAGTTTGTACGACTGTCCCGGCTCATAAAGGTCCATCCAGTTGATCAGTTCATTGCCGGCAACAGTGAGCAGGGAGAAATGGAGCAACAGGTCAAATTCAACCCTGAAACTGGTTTTCAGCAATTCCCACCTGACATATTTAAAAATGGAAAAGATCATGATGCCCGCAAAAATAAAGGAGATGTATCTGATGCCGATATACAGGGTACCCCGGTAGTAGTATTGCGATAAATCCTGCGAAATGTAGTTTTCACGCAACCCGCCGATGGTATATAATCCTATCGTCAGGAAGAGCCCAAGCACGAAGGCATTCAGCCCGAGGTTGATGTTGCCCAGCAGGCTGCTCCTGATCCTCGCGATATTTACCAGGGAAAGCAGGGAAAAGAACAACAATGAATAGTTGATCACCGAAAGGGTACTGAATTTAAAGAAATCCTCATTCCGGAAATGTTGTGACATGGTCAGATCTGTATTACGGATTACGCCGGAATCGAGAAACAGCTGATTCCAGAAGGTCAGAATTTCCATAAGGAAGGAGCAATAAAGCACGATCAGAAGGATTCCGGGCATGCAGAACCCCATGATCTTCAGGAGTCTGTTGCGTTCAACAAGGGGCGGCTTGCAGGGGAGGTGCTGATGGAGGTAATTGATGAAGCAAAAGGAGACGATAAAGATCAGGGAGGTGAGAAAATTGACGTTGAGGATCGGGATGATTCGGCTTCCCGCGATAAGCGGGTCATAGGTATTGTAAAGAGTTGACCAGTCGTGAACAAGGCTGAAAAAAACCGCAAACATCAGCGGGTAAGAGAGGAGTTCAAAAATCCAGCCACCTTTAACCCTTCCAATCCAAAATAGCAGGGCCACCTCTCCGGCCCATAAAAGGGTGATCCAACGGACATCCAGTTGTACGGGTATTGCTATGGTCATGAAAACCAGTGCCAGACCTGTCACATAATAAAAAAGGTTTTTATCTGCCGGTTTCCGCCACCACAGCAGGATGGCAACCGCCCCGTGGATTGCCGCATTGGCCAGGGTAAAAAGACCCAGGAAGGATTCCCCGGTTTTGTCAGCGTCGAGAACCGCATAGCCTAACCCGTAAAAAATGGCGGAATTAGCCATCAGGAGGAGTACATTTTCGATGCCGTATTGTTCATTTTTCAGCACCTTATAGGCGATTGAAACAAGATAGAAGATGACAAAGAAGCCAATAACAAACCCCAGCGCCAGCCCCAGGTGTTCGGCAGGCTGGTACTTTGAGCTGAACCAGCTAAAAAAGATGAACCAGGTGAGGATAAAGGAGGAATAGTAGAGCGGTTTCCAGTATTTCCGGAAGGCGATGGCAAGAATGCCTATGTTGATCAGGGCCATGTAACTGAACAGGGTTGCCACCTTCCCGGAACCGTCATCCAGTAAAAAGGGAACGGCATAGGCCCCTACCAGCCCGATATGGGCGATTACCTGTTTATCATATAGGATGGCGGCGCCGACCGCAAAAAGGGTAACGACCGTCATGAATGCGAACGCAGGCGCTACGGGGAACAGACTATAGAAATCGTACGCTGCAAAGGTGATAAAATAGAGTATGGCCATGGAGCCGCTTAACAAAACGGCGCTGAAATTGGTATACTGTTTTTTAAGCCTGAAGGCAACGCCCAGCAGGGTTAATCCGGCAAGGTAGCCCAAAATGATCCGGGTAAGCGGACTGACCAGATCATGGTCGATGGCATACTTGGCCCCAACGCCAACTCCCAGCACCGTAATGGCAATCCCGATCTTGTTGATCAGGTTTTCACCGATAAATTTTTCAATGTTTGATTTAAAGGAGGGCCGGGGAATTTCAACAGGTGGTTTTTCCGGGGCCGATTCCAGTGTTGTTGGCTGATCCGCCTCCCGAAAAGGCCGATCCTCCATCAGTTCAGGGCTGACTTTAACCGCAACCTCAACGGGAGGCGGTTCCCGAGCCGGTTCTTCGGGAGCAGCCGATACCGCCAGGTTCCGGATATCCAGCCTCAGGTTGTCGATCTCCTGCCGGATGGATTGCTGTCTCTCCGCAAGGCTTTCAAGTCTTTTAAGGATCCTGTCAATTGAATCGGGATGGTCTGTCATAAAACTGTTAATTTAATCGTGACACGATACTCCTGGGATCAATAATCGCTCTTTTTTCGCCTTAAAATTACAATATTGGAGGAAGAATGTCAAGAAATGGGAAGATGACGGCGACATCCGTTTCAGGGAGTCAGTCTGTCATGCGAGATAATCAAACTATTTCGTGCCTCTGCCCGGTGTTTTAGAAGGTACTGAAGTTCCCTCTATTTTCTCCTTTGCCGTCCTGAAATCATCAAGCCGGAAGGTGACCAGCAACCAGATGGCTACTACAAAATAGAGCAGCGTACTCGAGGAGGCGCAGACGATTCCATAGAGGAACATGAAAAGATGTTGCCGGGCCCCTGTGAAATTAGTCAGATTCAGCCATTTGTTGTTCTCGCAATGCCACAACAGGGCGATCCATTGTTTGAACAGGACGAGCAGGGTAACTAGCAGTAATCCGGCGGCCAGGGCAATGAGCATTCGTTTCCAGGGTACCGGCGAGGCCAATACCAGCGATATCAGCAGAATGGTTGGGATATAGCCAAGGTAACGGGTATTGACAAACCGTTCGAGCGTTTCGGTGGTTTTGTCGGGTCGCACCAGTGCGTAACTGCCGATCAGCACGTGGGTGGTTGCGGGATCATCCAGCTCTCTGAACATCACAAAGCCATTATCCCTGATATGGTGGAACACATAGCCAGCCACCTGCCTGTAAAGTTTGCCATAAACCTTATCATAAAAGGAAAAAGGAGCTGAAAGAAGGGCATAGAAAATCGCTGCTTTCAGCAGAAACAGAAGGAGGGTTTTATTCCGTAACATCTGCGTGCTCCTTTCTCGACCATTTAATCCAGAAAATCCATAAACCGATGGCAACGATGATAAAAACTGCCTGCCATACCTCAACATGCATAAACTCAAAAAGCTTCGGATAACGGCTTCCGATCAGGAAAAGAGAGATAATCCGCACGATATTGAGTGTGAAGAGGATCGCAAGTCCGCCTAAAACACCCGGAATTTTGAATTTCCATTTTGCCGGAAAAGCCAGCAGGGCGGTGGCAAAAAGCGCCATGGCCTCCACCCCGTCGCAACCGCGGGCCACGCTGATGGAGAAGGAGGAGGAGGCTATGATCTCTTTTGTTGCCGTGGTTTTCATGCCGAAAAGGTTCAGAAAAAAACTCGACAGGTTCGAATTCAGGGCGACGATATGTGGCTGGATGCCAAGTTGGAAAAAATCGGTTATCATCCCGATATAAAACAGGGTCATCAAAACGGCAAAGGCTCCGACAAAGAGCAAAACCGGCCTTTTCTGTATCCATTGTGAACGGACTCCCGCCAGGAATGCAGAGGGTTCATTCTTTTTTTTAAGCGCTTTTTTCTTTGCTGAATAGCCCATAACCTCAGTTTAATGGTCCGTAAAACAGTGATGTTTCAGTTGTTTAAAAACACAGGCATTGCCTGAAAAACAGATGATGGCTTTACACCTCGAATTTGTCTGACAAGTGACAGCAAATATAGGAATATCCCGGATTTCTGTCCATGGGAGAAGGGGAGAATGAAAAAAAGTCAGGGAAATCAGGGGGCAAGGGTTACGGTTCCATAGATCACCATCGATTTCCCCGCTTTAATGGTAAGGTTTCCTCCCGTCAGGATGGTTACATTGTGGCCGAATGTCCTGTTGACCGTCGTAATAACCGGTAAATGGGGTGCTGCCGGGATGGTCAGGTCGGTGAGGGTGGTAGGCACTGCCGGAGGGTTCCAGTTTCCGAAGTTATTCCAGTTTGAATCGATGGTACCTGTCCAGGTTGTGGCAGAGAATGTGGCGGGTTCCGTCGTCCATATCTCCATGGCCGGATCGCCGAACAGGTTGCAGTCGTAATGGCACCACCGCTGCGCTCCCGGTTCGAATTCACCCGGAAGCCCCACCCAGGGCGCTGTTTTTATTTTTGATATCATGTGGGCCGTGCCGATATGTTTTTCGGGCAGAGTGTCGTTATAAATAGCGCTGACGAATTCCCTTTCAAGGTGTTCGGAGGGTCCTTCGGTCGTTCCCTCGTCAAACCAGCCATACCGGGAGTTAAAAATCCCGGCTGCCAGGAAATTATCGATGGTCACAGCTTTTGCTGCAATGCAGCCGTTGTCGAAGGCGCCGCAGTCGCATCCCTGGGTATAGCAAAGCTGGTAATTGTGGGCCATGCCATCCACTCCCGGAAAAGTTGCATTGGTGATCTGGCCGTAGGAGAGACGCATCATATAGGTAGTATTGGCATGACCCAGGTGATGAATGAAGGAGTTTCCCTGGTTGATTTTCTCTAATAACATTGCCTGGCTCCATTGCCAGATGTTGTAGGGCGGGGAGATCAGTGAATCGTAAAGTCTGTCGATATGGTTGGCTGCAGAGGGGATCCCGTGTGTATAATAGCCGTTGTCGGTATGGTTATTGATGAGCATATCCATGTAGCTGCCACCGAAGGTCAGGGGAGCGGCCCACAGGTATTCGCCTGCCAGCAGGGGTTTGTCCGACTCGCCCAACACGGGGTTTGTCTGGTAGGATACCGATTTATGGATCATATGATGAAGTTCAGCAGTATCATTCACCGTGAACCGGCCAACCGCGATATCGGGCAGCAAGTCGGGGGCATCCGAAACCTCGGCATAGATGTGGTTTCCATTGAGGTCGAAGTTGCCGTCGAGGGCGGAATAATAGAGATCGGCCGGGATGCTGGCATCGACGTAGACTGAACCTCCCGAATAAACCTGGCAATAAAAACCCCTTGCCGGGATCAGCGGCGGATTCCCGGCCAGCAGCAGATATTCTATCCCGTAAAGCTGGTACTGGCCAATCACAAAGTTCCTGATCTTTTCGGCCAGGTCATAGCCTGTTCCAAAGGCTGAGATACTGTCAACCGTGACAATACGCGTTGAAATTCCCTTCGCGGCATACATGGCGGTCAGTTGCTGGAACTCCTCCTTAAAGCCGTCCGGGGAGATGATCAGGTACTGGTAGTTTGACTGGGGGGATCTCCTTACAGGATAACGGGATACCATTCCCGGGTTCATCACGAAAGTTTTCACCCGTCTGACGACATTTTCTGATGCACTTAAACGGGTTAACGCCTCTGCTGACCCTGCGTCGGGTCTGGTGGTAATGATGACGGTAACTTTTTTAAAATAGGACAGAAACTTCTCTCCAGGATTATACCTGACGGGAGTAAAGGATGAAAGCGCCAGGGCAAATCCGTTGAGGTACTGGGTGAGCAACTGCCCGGACGAGGGAACCTTATAAACCCTGTGCTGGCGATAAACCCCGGCGTTAAGCAGAAATTCGCCTGGTTTATCCGCCGATGTCGGACGGACATGCTGCTTTGGCTCTATCAGGAATTGACCTGGAACAGGAGTTTCATTCTCATAAACAACCTTGATGGACCCGGCAGCTTCGCCGGGTGGAAGCACCAGTACGACCTCATGCCAGGGCAGCAGTGGTTCGCCCGGGATGCCGCACTGGAGGGTACTGTCAAAACGGATGGTCTGGTAAGCGCCCCTGTATTCGATCTTTGGATGACCGAAATAAAAGGTTTTTACGACGGTCCCGGCGAACAGCCATGGTGCCTCGATCATCAGCAGGATGAAAAATAATTTCGTTTTCATAAGCGCCATCACACAGAGAAGAAATATCTATCCTTATACCTGGAACCTCCTGTTAGGGGAACAGGGCCTGTAAATTAAACTTTCAGCATTCTTACCGTCTCCCGCACGCCCTCAGCAGCGGAGGTCGCTTTTATGTTAAACCGCTTTTCAAACTTACTGCTGTCAAAGAAATAATCCCTGTCATACTGGTACAACATTTCGGGAAACTCCTTCATTACCGGGACAAACAACCCGGTTACCCTGACCATGAATCCCGGTAGCACCATAAATCCGGAACTTTTCCCCATCTCCTTTGCAAAAAGGGCAATCCAGTCGGCCCCGGTCAGCCGCCGGCTGTCGGTAGGCAGGTTCCATACCTGGTTGTAGGCGTCGGGCGTATTGCCCAGCAGTGCGGTAGCCATCCCGGCATCGGGCGTATAGGTGAAAGAGTGGCAGACAGTCGCATTACACAGCCAGTTTGCCTTTTTATCCTGCAACAGGTTTTTGTAGACCATCTCGACCAAAAGGCTCTGTGTCTTTACCGGGCCGTAAAAATCGGCCGACCGGGCAATGATGGCCTGCAGTGTTCCCTTTTTCACCTCGTCGAGGATCATCCTGTCAAGCAGGGTCCTGATCTCCCCCTTTTTGCTTGTGGGACTCAGAGGCGATTCCTCGGTGATGTGTTTTACATGATCCCCGCCAAACATATAAACATTGTCGAAAAAGACCAGTTTGCTGTTGTGTTCTATACAGGCGTCGATGACATTCTGCATCAGCGGAGGCCAAAGGGCCTGCCATACTTTGGTTTTATACGCAAGGCCCACGGTCAGGTAAACGATTTCTGAACCCTTCACGGCCGAAAACAGGGAATCCCGGTCGGTGAGGTCGGCCTGAAAAAGCAGATCTGTGCCGTTTACCTTTTTCGGATTCCGGCTTACCAGCCTGATATCTTTAGTGTATCCGGCCAGCGCTTTGGCCAGCTCATTCCCGATTGCACCGCCCGATCCAAGGATTGTTTGCATTGTGGTTTTTATTATGTTAGCTGTTGCGCGTTGCGAGATGAATAATGGTTTTCCAGTTCCGTGTCGTTGTCGTCACCTTCAGCTTGCTCTCAAAAAACTGGGGAGTTAACTTCGTCTGCCCATAGCCATTCGGACAATAAAGGTAGCACTCTTTTCCCAGGATTACAAATTCATCCGGTGGAAAGTTGAATCCGAGGATCTGCTTTTCGCGCTCCCCGTCGGGTCTGGCCGAAAGGAAGGTCACATGGAATTTTTCAGGATCCCTGCCGGAATCCCCGGCAAGTGGATTGTTCCGGATGATCTCTTCCATTTCAGCCAGGGTACGGATCATTACAGGAATGGTTAGGCCGAAGTGCTGCAATATTTTCCCGGCAATACGTTCGCCAAGTTCCAGCGGGCTCACGGCCTGAGCGTCAAAGGTGATATTGCCACTCTGGATATAGGTCGTGATTCCGGAAAAGTCCAGCTCTGCCAGGACCCGTTTCAGTTCATCCATTTTGATCATGTTATGGCCGCTGACATTGATTCCGCGGAGAAGGGCTATATAGGTTTCCATTTTTAGTGTGTTTGATTTAAAAAATGCGTTCTTTTCCAGTCGCCGGTTCCCGGAAGGCAGCGTATTCCTGGTTCCTATCCTGCAATATTGTGGATCATGCCTCTGAAAATCAGCCAGTGAAAGGGAAGCATTGAGATCCAGTAAATCCTGCCCCAAATCCCGTAGGGCCTGAAGGTGGCTGTTTGGTGGAGTATGTTGTTATGATCGATGTTGAATTCCAGCCATGCTTCCCCGGGAAGCTTCATTTCGGCGAAGAGCAGCAACCTTTTTTCCTCTTTGTCTGCCAGGATCACCCGCCAGAAATCAAGGGCATCCCCGGCAGCAATCTCCCCCTTGTTGGTTCTTCCCCTGCGTATCCCTACACCGCCGATCAACCTGTCCATAAAGCCCCTGATATTCCATAACAGGTCGGCAAAATACCAGCCGTTTTCGCCTCCGATCGACCAGATTTTCACCATGGCCCGGCCGGTATCGGCCACTTTAAGCGTTTTAATGTCCTTATAACACCCGTAAACCGGAACTTCAATAAACTGGGATAAACCCCGGGTGAGGCGCTGGCTGGTCAGGGCATCCTTCCAGCTTGAAAGCACCTGGTGCTGTTCAATCTTGTCAAAGGCCAGTTCTATGGCCTTGTCATACCTGATCGGGGTAATCCCGAGCATTTTTTCAAGGTCGTTGTCATGACATACCACCTCCACCTTCATACTGTTGACCAGGTGCGTTGCCAGTGAATAGGATATGGAGGTGACAAAGAACAGCCAGTAGGAGGAAAGTTTGGGCGTCATGATGGGCAGGATGCCGATCCATCGCGGGAGTCCCCTGATTTTGGCAAAGCGCAGGAGCATCTCTTTGTAGGTGAGTATCTCCGGCCCCCCGATATCGAAGCTGCGGTTGAAGGTCTCCGGCCTGAGCATCACCCCCGACAGAAACTCGATCACATTGCGGATGGCAATGGGCTGGCAACGCGTATTAAGCCAGCGCGGGGCGATCATTACCGGCAGCTTTTCTACAAGATCCCGGATGATTTCGAAGGAGGCGCTGCCCGATCCGACAATGATGCCGGCTCTCAGGGTGGTTAAGGGATAGATTGACGAGGCGAGGATATCCTCCACGTTTTTTCGGGAGGAGAGGTGTTTGGAAAGCTCCTTTTCATTGACGATCCCGCTCAGATAGATGACCTGCCTGACACGGGTCTGTTCGATCCGCTTTTTAAAATTTCCTGCGGAGATGGCTTCCAGCTCTTCAAAATTTCCCTG
>CAIYQH010000433.1 GCA_903928285.1 uncultured Bacteroidales bacterium | reverse complement strand
ATTCTTATGTTTTTTTTTATATTTTTGAATTCACAATTAAAAGCATTTACTTTGTTTGTTGAATCATGCTACGTCAATACTTTTTATATCAATTTATAAATCAAATAATAACATTATGAAAAAGCACAATTTTAACGCTGGTCCCTCTATTCTGCCTCGCATTGCCGTCGAAAATTCAGCAAAAGCTGTTCTGGACCTAAATGGTATCGGTTTATCCCTGCTGGAAATTTCGCACCGCAGTAAGGAATTTCAGGCTATTCTTGATGAAGCGATGAATTTATTTAAAGAACTTTTGAATATCCCAGAAGGTTATGAAGTTCTGTTCCTTGGCGGTGGAGCAAGCCTCCAGTTTTGCATGATCCCCTACAATTTCCTCAACAAAAAGGCAGCCTACCTCGAAACAGGTGTATGGGCCCAGAAGGCCATCAAAGAGGCCAAATTTTTTGGTGAGGTGAATGTTGTTGCCTCGTCGGCCGACAAAAACTTCTGCTATGTCCCCCAGGAATTCACGGTACCAACCGATGCCGACTATTTTCATATTACTACAAATAACACGATCTACGGCTCTGAATTCCAAAAGGATATTGATTGTCCAATCCCCATGATTGCCGACATGTCATCCGACATTCTGAGCCGGCCCGTGGATGTTTCAAAATATTCCATGATCTATGGCGGCGCCCAGAAAAATCTGGGACCTGCAGGGGTTACCTTTGTGATCATCAAACAGGAATTGTTAAGCAAAGTCGAGCGTAAAATACCTACGATGCTGAACTATGCCACCCACCTGAAGGAACCCTCCCTCTATAATACACCTCCCGTATTTGCCATCTACACCTGTCTTGAAACGCTTCGCTGGATTAAAAGCCTGGGCGGTGTAAAGGTGATCCGGGATATGAATATCAGGAAAGCGGGCTTACTGTATGATGCCATCGATAACAGCAAAATGTTTGTCGGTACCGTTTCCAGGGAGAGCAGATCGCTCATGAACATCTGTTTTGTCATGAAAGAGCAATACAAGGACAAAGAGGATGCTTTTATGGAATTTGCCAAAACAAAGGGAATGCTCGGTATCAAGGGCCACCGGTCAGTCGGAGGATTCAGGGCTTCCACCTACAACGCCCTCCCGATTGAAAGCGTACAGGCGCTGGTTGATGCCATGCACGAATTTGAAAGAAATAACGCATAACAATAATCATATGGCCATGGAACTGTGATAGCTGGCTATTCAGTTCCATGACCCTTTATAAAATATTCAGCTATGACGAAAGTATTGGTTGCCACCGATAAGCCTTTTGCCGCTGTTGCGGTTAAAGGTATCCGGAAAGTTGTGGAGGAGGCTGGTTTCGAACTGGTCCTTCTGGAAGGATATACAAGCCAGGATGATTTCATCCGTACCGTTGCCGATGTCGATGCCGTGATTATCCGCAGTGATAAAGCAGATAAATCGGTGATAGACGCAGGTAAAAATTTAAAGATCGTCGTGCGTGCGGGCGCCGGTTACGACAACATCGACCTCCAGGCTGCAACAGCCAAAGGGGTAGTCGCCATGAATACCCCGGGGCAGAATTCAAATGCCGTTGCCGAACTGGCACTGGGCATGATGGTATTCTATGCCAGGAATTTTTTCAACGGAAAATCGGGTAGTGAACTTATGGGCAAGAAACTGGGCATCCATGCCTATGGCTTTGTCGGAAAGAATGTTGCCCGCATTGCCAAAGGGTTTGGTATGGAAGTGTATGCCTTCGACCCCTTTGTTTCAAAACAGGAAATTGAAAAAGATGGCGTTAAATGGGTGAGTTCGGTTGAAGAACTTTATAGTGCCTGTCACTATATTTCGCTTCATATACCGGCCAACAGTCAGACCAAACAATCTGTTAATTTTCAGTTATTGTCCAGAATGCCTTCGCCCGCATGCCTCGTTAACACAGCCCGCGCCGAAGTGATCCATGAAGCCGACCTGCTGAAAATGTTCCAGGAACGCAAGGATTTTGCTTATCTTAGCGATGTGGAACCAACCAACAAAGCCGAAATTGAAGCCTCCTTCAAGGCAAAGTTTTTCTGCACCCCCAAGAAAATGGGAGCCCAAACCGAAGAGGCCAATGTAAATGCCGGGATTGCTGCAGCTAAACAAATCGTAAATTTCCTTAAAAACGGAGATAAAACTTTCCAGGTAAACAAATAAACCCTAGGTTTACTTTTTTGCTGAGATCATTCGAACACGGATCCTTTTTCCACACGTAACATTAAAATTGAGCTAAACCATGGAAAACGAACACGAAAGACCCACTACTTTCTTCAGATTTGAAGACCTGAGAATTTACCACAAGGCTCTTGAATACGTCGATTGGGTGTATTTAATGGCAAAAAACACGAAAGACGATCCTTTCATGAAATCGTTTTTTGACCGGTTTCTTACCTCTGCCAACGGTATTGCTTTAAATATTGCGGAAGGCTCCTCAAGGAATAAGAGCCAGTTTGTATATTATCTGAAAATGGCAAAGAGTTCCGTGAGGGAGTGTGTTGTATTATCCACGGTTGCCAAGAGCCGGTCGTTCATCACAGATAGCGCGTATGATGAATCAAAAAATTATCTGATGGAGATGACCAAGATGATCGGCGCCCTGATCGGGTCCCTTCAGCGTAGTGTTAAACCCGGAGAACTCGACGACGACGACAGTATGGAATAATTTTTACCTTCACCGGCTGACGCCGATTTTCCTGCTTGTAATTCTTCTGAATCAACTTTCAAAAAACTAACAAAGACTATGGCAATACTGAAACCTTTCAAAGGATTGAGACCTCCCGGAAAGATCGTAAAAGAGCTGGCCTCCAGGCCCTATGATGTACTCAATTCCGACGAAGCCCGCATCGAAGCCGCGGGAAACCCCTATTCTCTCCTGCATATTATCAAACCCGAGATCGACCTGCCCGCCTCTGTGGATATTCATTCCCAGGTGGTCTATGATAAGGCAAAGGAAAATTTCGACCTGTTCAGAAAGCAGGGATGGCTGGTCGCCGATGACCATGACCTGCTCTATATCTATGCCCAGACCATGAATGGCAAAACCCAATACGGGATTGTCGGCTGCGCCGGGGTTGAAGATTATATGAACGGCATCATCAAAAAACATGAGCTTACCCGCAAAGATAAGGAGGAGGACCGGATGAAACATGTGCGCGTCACCAACGCGAACATGGAACCTGTTTTCTTTACCTATCCTGCCGTCACTGCCATCGATAACATCGTTGCCCGCTTTGTGAAAGAACATACAACGGAATATGATTTCGTGGCCGATGATGGCGTAGGACACCATTTCTGGGTCATCCGCGACCAGGCAATCATTAATGAGATCGTTGACCTTTTTAAAAAAGTGCCTTTTACCTATGTAGCCGACGGCCATCACCGTACGGCTGCAGCAGCGCTTGTGGGCAATGAGAAAAAGTTGCAGAACCCCGGATTTACAGGACTGGAAGAATACAACTATTTCCTCGCTGTTCATTTCCCCGACAACCAGCTTACCATCATCGATTACAACAGGGTGGTGAAAGACCTCAATGGCATGACCGAAGAGGAATTTCTCAAAAAACTGGAGGTGGTTTTTACCATTGAAAAAAAGGGAGCTGATATTTTCAAACCGGAGACATTGCACACTTGCGGATTATACCTGCCTGGCTGCTGGTACTCCATGACCGCCAAACCGGGTACCTTCAACGACCTGGATCCGATCGGTGTGCTCGATGTCACCATCCTGTCACGCCTGGTCCTGGATGAGATACTCGACATCAAAGACCTGCGTACCTCTACCCGCATCGATTTCGTCGGCGGCATCCGCGGACTGGGAGAATTGCAGAAAAGGGTCGACAGCAAAGAGATGACGGCGGCCTTTGCCCTCTATCCCGTGTCGATGAAACAACTGATCGATATCGCCGATTCAGGCAATATCATGCCCCCGAAAACTACCTGGTTTGAGCCCAAACTCCGTTCGGGACTGGTAGTCCATTCACTGGAATAACTTTAAGTAAAATTTAGCGTGCAAGAGGGCGTCCCAAAAGGTCGTCCTTTTTTTTTATCCTCAGTCCTGTGGACTTTTCACCGCATGGCGTATGCGCCCGGTAATCCTAATTATTCATATACATCGAAAATACAGTCTGCAGATAGGCCTTTCCCTCCTGCCTGACAGAATCGGGCGTCTTGCCATCGGTCCACCAGTAATAAAAATCAGGTTTGGTATCATAGGTAAAATAGGCATTTGGCCTGATCCAGCCTACGCCATCCTCCGTGGTGTAATAAGCAAATTCGGGTACTCCGGGGTTGAAGAGGTTTTTACTGAAGACGAATTTCTCTGAAGGAAGGTCAAGCTGCCCGAGCAACGTTGCAGCAATGTCATGCTGGTTGCCCAGTTTGTGCCAAACGGTTCCCTGGTACTCATCCCTGATAACATTTCCATAAAACAACATGGGAATTTTATGGTACTCCCTTGAATAGGGGTGCCAGTTGCGATAGGAATTGTGGCTGTGGTCGGCTACGAGGATAAACAGGGTATTGTTAAACCAGGGCTCTTTCCTGGCTTTTTCAAAATAGTCGCCCAGGCAATGATCGGTATAATAGGCGGCGTTGATATACTGGTGTTCGTTATCACCCCAGCTGAGCGGTTTTCCGAAGGGCTGATCCCACGGGGAGTGGGTACTCAGCGTGAACAGGGCCGCGAAAAAGGGTTGCTTCATCTTGCCGATATCGTTCTCCATATATCCCAGGGTGTATCCATCATGAATCCCCAGCTTTCCCTGCGGCATGGTACCGGGAAAATCGGCCCCCTCCATGATCTTGTTGAAACCATTGAAGATGATGTAACTCTTGATATTGCCGTAAATCAACTGGCCGCCAAAATAAAAGGCCGTGGTGTAGCCTGTTTTCATGAGATCCTTGACGATACTGGGCAACTTGACGAACTTGTCGGGCTGTACCGTAATGGAGCTGACAGGGTGAGCGGGAAACCCGCCGAAGATAGAGGCCATCCCCTGTTCCGAACGGGAGCCGGAGGCATAGACCTGGTCAAAGAGGATACCGTTTTTCTCCAGTTTTTTGAATTCGGGGGTGATGCCCGGTTCACCGCCAAGGTCTTCAATAAGATCGGCCGACCAGCTCTCAAGGAT
>CAIYQH010000432.1 GCA_903928285.1 uncultured Bacteroidales bacterium | reverse complement strand
TGGATCAGGGGCAGTCCGTAGGCTGCAGTTTTTCCGGTTCCTGTTTGGGCAAGCGCCACGATGTCGGTTTTTTCGCCGAGCAGCAGTGGGATTACCTTTTCCTGGACGGGCATTGGAACTTCAAAACCAAGATCCACAAGGCCCAGCACGATATCTTTGCCAATGCCCAATTCTTCAAATGTACTCATGTTTTTTTTTATTGTGTGCTTTCGGGATTTCCGGGATGTGCTCAAACCAGGTGAAACCTGATAGAAAGGCCTGCCATAGGCAAAATGCCTGTTGATTGTGCGGGTGGGAAATGTTAATTGTATTTAGGTGACCTCAAACACTGATTATTAAGCGGCAAAGATACGCCTTTATTTCGAATTTCGGATTTCGTATTTGGAATTGCTGTAAGGTGGGGGGAATCCGATGATAATGTCCGATTGGACATCGTTCCCGACCGGTAACGATAGCGTATTAATCGGAGAAAGGCCTGGTGTGGGGACTTGCCATGGCATGTCCCTACGGGCAACATATTTTGTAGCCCATTACAACTTTGTTTTCTGTGATTATCGAGCCATAATAAACAGGTGTGAATCACAGGTTCATGCATAACTGGCATAATTGTTTTCAACAGACATGGAGTTGTCCGTATTATCAAGGATTAGGAATCCTGCCTGATTAATTAAATTCAGGAAGTCCTGTATTCCCACAATTAAGTTGATCCTCAGGTAAATCAGATGTGGGAAACAGGAACTGCACGGCCAAAATATCAGCATATTGCAGGACAATTCTATCCCATGGTACGGTTGTGGTCAATTAAAAAAATGACATTAATTCTCAATTGGAAAATTATTATATTTGAGCCATGAAAATGTATAGTTTTTTTTTTGAATAATGGGATATATTAAAGTATAAAATTCCTGAACTATTAAAATAAAGCCAAAGAAACATTGTTGTCAAAACCAGGGCCGACCACCCGATGTGATAAATAATTTTTTAACAGGTGAACCTGAAACCACTCGAAAACAGGGGCGGATCCGAAAAACCTGATGACTAGGACTACTTAAAACTACTTTTAATGAAAAAACTAATTACATTATCCATTTTACTCTCCTTATTTGGATTGAGCAGTGTATTTGCACAAACCCCGGCCATCGGCGACAACTACCAGGGCGGTAAAGTAGCGTATATTTTGCAGCCCGGCGACCCGGGTTATGTGCTTGGTCAAATCCGCGGGTTAATAGCCGCCCCAAGTGACCAAAGCTCAGGCATTCGATGGAATAATGGAACTAATGTTTCCACCGGTGCACTTGGACAACACTTAGGTACTGGAAAAGCAAACACTGACCTCATTGTTGCGGTCCAGGGAGCAGGCAGTTATGCTGCAAAATTGTGTGATAACCTGGTGTTAGGTGGTTATGATGACTGGTATTTACCCTCCATCGATGAGTTATCGAAACTATATTTAAATAGGGCAGCAATTGGTGGTTTTGCACCTGATTTCTATTGGTCCTCTTCTGAAACGAATGCGACCATGGTTGAAAGTCTATTTTTTCCTTCCTATAATATTTCTGGCTGGCCAAAGAATTATACCTACAATGTACGGGCTGTCCGGACCTTTATTGTGTCACAATCTTCGCCTGTCCCCACTCTCTCCCAATGGGGAATGATCATTTTTACCGTTCTTTTGCTTGCAGTGGGAACAGTCTATGTGAGGAGGAGGCAATTGAACGCGTAGATCATTTGGTGTCTTGCCCTGAGATAGGTTGACCATAAATCAACCGAAAAATACAACGAAATAAAATAGTTTTACGGGTAAAGAGGGTTTTCTCAGAAGACCTCAAGCGATCAATTGTATTTGAATATGAAAGAGGTATGTTAAAAATATGATTCTAAAAGGTTTTGAACACTCCTAATTGTAAATCGTAAATCAGCCGGTGATTCCCAGCGCTGCCAGCCCGCCCTCGGCGGTCTCCTTGTAGATACGGGGAAGGTCATGCCCGGTTTGTTTCATCGCCTCGATGACCCTGTCAAAACTGACAAGATGATGTCCATCCGACAGCAGCGCATACATGTTGGCGTCGAGCGAGCGTGCGGCGCCAAAGGCGTTGCGTTCAATGCAGGGTATTTGTACCAGGCCGAGAAGCGGGTCGCAGGTAAGGCCGAGAAAGTGTTCCATGGCAATGGAGGCCGCATATTCAACCTGCCCGGGAGTGCCGCCGAACATTTGTGTTGCCGCTGCAGCCGCCATGGAACTGGCGCTCCCGACTTCGCCCTGGCATCCTACTTCGGCACCCGAAATCGAGGCGTTCGTCTTGATCAGGTTCCCGATAAGGCCGGCGGTGGCCAGCCCGTGCAGGATTTTTTTCTCACTGAAGTCATATTGTGTTTTCAGCAGGTATATAACGGCAGGAATTACCCCGCACGAACCGCAGGTGGGGGCTGTGACAATCCTGCTGCCGGACGCATTCTCCTCCGAAACGGCAAGGGCAAAGGCGAAGGTATAGGCCCGGCGGGCCATCGTTCCCTTATAGCCGCATGCCTTGATATAATAGGAGGATGCCTTGCGGGGCAGGTTCAGCCCGCCCGGCAACACGCCTTCCGATTCGATCCCGCGCAGGATGGCCGCCTGCATCACCTGCCACACCTCCGAAAGATGATCCCATATGGCGGGCGATTCGTGTATTTCGACATACTCCCAGAGAGTACGGCCGTTCTTCCCGCACCAGGCCAGGATTTCGGGCATGGTATCCAGTTCATAGATGCTGGCCGAGGCATTACGCTGCCCGGTATCGCTGATATCGCCACCGCCTATGCTGTAGATGGTCCACGTTTCGCGCGTATTCCCGGTTTTGTCGAGGGCTTCGAACTTCAACCCGTTAGGGTGGGCAGGAAGGAATACATTGGGTTGCCATACTATTTCAACCGTAACAGGATCCAGGGCGCTGATGATGGCCTTGTCGGTCATATGGCCTTTGCCGGTGGCTGCCAGGCTGCCAAACAGGGTCACCCTTATGTTTTTCACGCCGGGGTTGTTTTGCCTGAAAATTTCTGCGGCCTTACGGGGGCCCATGGTATGGCTGCTTGACGGGCCGTAACCAATCTTGAAGATTTCTTTTATTGATTCCATGAACAATGGGTGAGTGGGTTGGTTGCTTTTTTCACCACAATAGTCCCTCATTAGGCCACAACAGGGGGTTGTTTCGCAAATATAGGCATTCTATTGTGTTTTTCTAATGTTATCTATTGTGCCTGTTGAGGTAATAACCCCTAATTGACCCTTGAGGGATCGGTAATTAAAAAAGCCGTCAAAATCATGACGGCTTTTCATAAAATCATCCTGTAAAGGATTGTAGAGTTTAAAGGCTTATCCCATCCTGACTACCAGGTCGGCAAGGCGCTGCGAGTAACCGCATTCATTGTCATACCAGGCAATAACTTTAATAAGGTTGCCGCCCAGGACTTTTGTCAGCTCTGAATCATAAATGGATGAATG
>CAIYQH010000431.1 GCA_903928285.1 uncultured Bacteroidales bacterium | reverse complement strand
GTCTGTACTTCATTACACATCATTTCGCACCGCCTGCACATGATGCATTTGTCAACATCCCGGATGATGGCAGGCGACGTATCCTTACGGTAGGTCGACTGTGCACCCTGGAAGGGCAGTTCGCGTACGCCAAGTTGCTGTGCCATGTTCTGGAGCTCGCAACAGCCCGATTTGGCACAGGTCAGACATTCAGCAGGATGATCGGAGAGAATTAACTCCAGAACCGTACGGCGCGCGTTTAATACCCTTATAGAGTGGGTGTTGACAACCATATCCTTTGCTACATTGGTAGAACAGGCCGGGGCGAGATTTCGCCGTCCAGCGACCTCAACCACGCAAATGCGGCATCCGCCCGGACGGTTTTCAATGTTCATGTCTTGTAGCTGAAAGTAGCAAAGGGTAGGTATATCGATGCCAATTGTCTTGGCTGCCTTTAAAATCGTTGTATCTTTTTCGACCTCAACCGGTTTCCCGTCGATGGTCAGTTTTACCATTTCCATGTATTCCTCCTGTTATTTAATAAAAATTGCATTGAACTTACATTTCTCCATACAGGCGCCGCACTTGATACATTTTTCCTGGTCAATCACGTGAGCCTGCTTGCGTTCACCGGCGATCGCGTCGACCGGACAATTTCTCGCACAAAGGGTGCAGCCGATACAATTTTCGGGATTGATAATATATTGCATCAATGCCTTGCAGTTCCCGGCACGGCATTTTTTATCAACCACATGTTCCAGGTACTCATGCATGAAGTTGTCCATGGAAGATAGAACAGGGTTTGGAGATGTCTGTCCCAGGCCGCAAAGCGAAGTATCCTTGATGACATGGCTGAGGTTTCTCAGTTTGTCGAGATCTTCCATGGCAGCATGGCCCTGGGTAACCTTCTCAAGCAATTCGAAAAGCCTTTTGTTCCCGATCCTGCAGGGCGAACATTTGCCACATGATTCCTCGACCGTGAATTCAAGATAGAATTTGGCCATTCCGACCATACAGTCATCTTCATCCATGACGATCATACCGCCCGATCCCATCATCGAACCGGCAGCAATCAGGTTATCATAGTCGATGGGGGTGTCCAGGTCCTTTTCGGTGAGCATGCCACCGGAAGGTCCGCCGGTTTGAACCGCCTTGAATTTACGGTCGTTCTTGATGCCGCCGCCGATTTCAAAGATGATCTCGCGAAGCGTAATTCCCATCGGGACCTCAATAAGCCCGACATTGTTGATTTTTCCGGCAAGGGCAAAGACCTTGGTCCCTTTTGACTTCGCTGTTCCGATGCTGGCAAACCACTCGGCACCCTTCAGGATGATCGCGGGGATGTTGGCATAGGTTTCGACGTTGTTTACGTTGGTTGGTTTCCCAAGAAATCCGGATTCGGAAGGGAATGGCGGTTTAACGGTAGGTTCCCCGCGGAGTCCCTCCATCGAATGGATCAGGGCGGTCTCCTCGCCGCAAACGAAGGCGCCTGCACCGTAGCGGATCTCGATATCGAAATTGAACCCTGTACCCAGGATGTCTTGTCCGAGCAACCCATACTCCCTGGCCTGTTTCATGGCAATTTTCAACCGTTCAACGGCAAGCGGGTATTCGGCACGGATATAGATGACGCCTTTGTCAGCGCCTGTAGAGTATCCGTTGATCGCCATGGCTTCCAGCACGGTATGGGGGTCGCCTTCGAGAACTGACCGGTCCATAAAGGCGCCGGGATCTCCTTCGTCGGCATTGCACACGACATATTTCTGATCTGACTTAACCGCACGGGTGATCTCCCATTTCAGACCGGTCGGGAATCCGCCGCCGCCACGGCCGCGAAGACCCGATTTCTTCAGAATTTCGATGGTTGCTTCCGGAGTCAGTTCCGTAAGGACTTTGCCCAGTGCCTGGTAACCGTCGCGGGCGATATATTCATCAATATTTTCGGGGTTGATAAAACCACAATTACGTAAAGCGATCCTGATCTGCTTTTTATAAAAACCCATGTGTTTGGAGTCGCTTTTGTATTCCTTGGTTTCCGGGTCCTGGTATAGTAAACGGTTTACCCTTCGTCCTTTGATAACATGCTCTTCAAGGATTTCCGCACAGTCTTCGGGTTTTACCTGGGTGTAGAAGGTGTTGTCGGGCATCATTTTAACAATCGGCCCCTTTTCACAAAAACCAAAGCAACCTGTTTTGATGACCTGAACCTCGGTTTCAAGCCCCTTCATGTTGATCAGTTCCTGGAAATTTTTCAGGATTTCTTCGCTTTTTGAGGCATGACAACCAGTCCCGCCGCAAACAAGCATATGATATTTTATTTTTGCCATCTGATTATTCCCGGATTTTATTTGTTATCGATCGTTTCATAGTTTACCGGGATGATCCCGTCAACCAGTTCATTGTTCAGGATATACTTGTCAATGATCTTACTGGCTTTTTTTACATCGACATAGCCAAAGGTGATGGGCTCATTTCCCGGTTTTGTGATTTCCACTGTAGGTTCCGCATAGCAATATCCCATGCACCCGGTTTGGGTGACCACCGCGTCGATGTTGCGTTTTGAAAATTCCTCGATGAATACCTCCATTACCTCTTTTGCACCCGATGCAATCCCGCAGGTGGCCATGGCAACCTTTACCTGGATGCGTTTGTCAGGATCATTGCTTTGTTCCCTCAGGTCAATTTTGGCACGCAGGGTATTCTGCATCTTCTTTAAGTCGGCCAATGATTTGATTTTTTCCATAATCTGTTTATAATATAATTTTATGAAGCCAGCGCTGCGCCGATTTCGTTCAGGTTTTCAGTGATCATTTCGCGGAGGTAATGATATACCAGCGGATCGTTCAGTGGGACGTCGCCCAGGGCTTCCTTTACCTGCTTTGTCGAAAACCTGTATTCCTGTCCGTCCTTGCAGTGGGAATAGATGAACCCGATCTCAGGATTAGCTGTTACAGTCAGTAAAACAGCTCCGGGAATATCTCCCAGGACAGGCCTGTCGAGGTGGTTCAGGGCAAATTCGGCCGTTACCCGGGTACCCTTTCCCTCCTGGCTTTCGATGGTAAAACTGCCGCCGGTCCGTTCTGCATTCTGTTTCAGCAGGGATAATCCCAATCCTACCTTTCGGGTTGTCCGGGTTGTGAAAAATGGATCCGTTACCCGCTGTACCATTTCTGTTGTCATGCCCTTCCCATTGTCGGTAAACTCAATTTTTAACAGGTTTTCATGCGTATTTTCAACAATATCAAGCGATATGAAATCCGCATTGGCGCTGATCGAATTTTGAAAAATATCCAGGATATGCATAGACAAATCTTTCACGGCAAAATTACAATTTCTTATTGTTATAATATTAACTTTGTTAATAAATTAACAAATTAGTTTAAAATTTTTGCAGTCCGGGCGCCATTTTTGTGCAGGGTTTTCCTGATTTCGGCAAACCCTCTGTTTTCCATTTCAAACACAGTGATCCGGCTGCCGATCTGGTGCGGATAATGGGCGTCAGATCCGCTGATCAGGCTCTTGGTCAATGATTCAGGGTGGAGCTGAAAAAATTCACCAGGCTCCTGGAACGGGGAGATTTCCAGCGCATCCACCTGCAGGTCAGGCGGGAGAAATCCCAGCTGGGCGTAAAGGCTGAAACGTGTCTTATCGGCATGGGCCGGGATGAACAGTCCCTTGAGCCTGTGTACCATGGCCTCCACCTGGTCAATATTCTGGTTCAGGGCCGAGATCAGCAGGCGCTTCTCTTCGAAAACGATGTTATTGGCGGCATCAACGGCAACCTGATAGCCAAACTGACGGACATCATTCGGGATAGCCGGCAGGTTCTCGTCAAGATAACATTGAAATTCATCAAGCAGTTCATCGGTTTCAAAGAAGGCCAGGCAATGGACCTCTTCACGGGTCGTAACCTCGGCTCCCGAAAGCACCACGATATCATGAGCGGCTCCCAAATCCCTGACAACGGCACATTGCCTGGTGCTGTTGTGGTCGGTGATTCCTATGATATCGAGTTTCATCTCTTTCGCTTTGGCAATAATGATATCAGGACTCATCTCCAGGTCGCCGCAGGGCGACAGCACAGTATGTATGTGGAGGTCGGCCCTGAAGGTGTTCATCGTGGATTCAGCAGCTGGTAAATTTTTCCGGTTAATTCAAAGGCCTCCCCTGTGGTTCCCAGCACGGGAATCTCTTCGGTGTTGCTGTGTTCCAGCATATCAGCCTCCGGCTGGTAGCCTTTCACGATCACCACGGCCGCCAGTTCTTTGAGCGAGGCGATGGCCATTACGTTTTTATGAGTTTGCAGGGTGATCCATACCTGCCCGGCGGAGGCATGGCCCATGACATCGCTGAGCAGGTCGGAGGTATAGCCGCCGGCGATCTCCCGATCGAGCCCGCTCTTACCGCCATATACCTGTAATCCCAGTTGTTCAGCCAATTCAGAAACTTTCATCTTATGATTCTTTACGAGGATTTTCAGTTGATTTCGTTGATTTCGTCTTTCAGACTGTTTTTATCGAGTTTGTTTTCGCTCCAGATCGACTGCATGATGGTGACCGACTCCTGCATCTCCAGCATCTCGTTTTGCTCGAGGATCTTCTGGACAAAGATGCATTGCTTTATACTTGCCTGGTTCTGAACCACATCTTCTGAAAGCGATTTACAGGTAGGTGAGCCGCAAATGCCGCAATCAACCTGGGGAAGCACCCGGTTTAACTCGTAAATCCGCTTCATTTTGATCATGGCTTCGGCGACATTGTCGTCGAGCTTCATGATCGATCGCGGCTGCACCTTATCCAGATGGATCAGCTCCCGGGAAAGATCAATCTGCAGGGGATGTTCCCCGTTGATGCTGTCCTGGTTTCCTTCCTGGACCTTATCGCATTTCAGTGCGCGTTTCCGAAGTTTATCAACTGTCATGAAACGGTTGCCTGGGCAAAGGATTCCCCCGGCGCAACTTTCGTCGCAAGCCCGGAGTTCGAGGAAATCAACTCCGTCAATCTCCTCGTTTTCAACTTTTTCAAGAAACTCGATCACATTGTTGATCTCGTCGATGGCGATACTGCGGCCCTGGTCCATATGGTCGGCCTCCCCATGCGTGAGGCTCCAGCAAACCGACTTTGCCGAAAGGGCGGCAAACCCCGGGTCATGGTTTTTCTCCTTTTTCTGCCGGAGGATCTTAAAGATTTTATTGTAGAGGTAATTCATGTTGATCACGCCATCAATCACCGATTTATCTTCGCCGACAGGACTCTTGACCGCGACGATTTTTGCCGCGCAAGGCGTAACATAAAAGATCCCGATCCCTGCATGGTCGATCCCTTCATCGACCAGTGTTTTCCTGGCATGCAGCGCCGTAATGTCAACAGGCGCCTTCAGCAGGATGATATTTCCGGTAAGGGTCGGGAATTTTACCTGGATCAGCCTTACAATGGCAGGGCAAAAGGGGGATATCAGGGGCTTCACTGTTTTGTGATTGGTGAAATATTCATTAAACCGGCTGTTGAGAAATTCGACCCCCTGTTCCACTTCAAAGACATGGGTAAACCCCAGTTCATGTACGGCCGACAGGATATCACCTGAGTTTACGCTGTCGGGAAACTGGCCGGTGAATACCGACGGAATCAGCGCCACCCGGGTGGTGAATTTATATATGTTCTCAAAATCATCCTGTTCAACGATGATGGCGCCAACCGGGCAAACCCGGTAGCATTCGCCGCAGTCGACGCAGCGGTTGTCGTGAAGTTGTGCTTTCCCGTGCGTCACGCGGATCGCCTCTGTCGGGCAGATGTTCATGCAATGGGAACATCCGATGCAGATATCCTCCCTGAACTTAAGGGCATGATGAAATTGTATGTGTTCCTCGCCAGTCATCGTCTATCTGTGGAAAAAATTGGTGATTTCCACGCTTGTTCCCTTCCCGACTTCACTGGTAATTTCCAGCTTGTCGGCATTACTGTTCATGTTCGACAACCCCATGCCGGCACCGAAACCCATCTCCCTGACTTCCGGCGTCGCCGTTGAATACCCGATCTCCATCGCCTTCCTGATGTCCGGGATCCCGGGGCCCTCATCAACCAGGGTGATCACGATCTTATCGGCATCGATCTCCACACTGATAACTCCCTTGTAGGCATGTGCCACGATGTTTACCTCAGCTTCATAAAGGGCCACAACGGTACGTTTAATGACACTGCCATCGACGTTGAGCTGTTTCAGCCTTTTTTTTACTTCACTGGAGGGATAGCCTGCCCTGGAAAAGTTACCCCCTTCAACCTGGTATTCGAAATGCATCGTTCCGGGAGTTAAATTAAAATACCGGTTTGATTCCGGCATTAAAGAGGATTCCGCTTGCTTTGAACATTGAGTAGGGACTTTGAATGATGGTGATCCTGCTCTCCTTGGCAATGCTGATCATTTCCTGGGTCACCCTTTTATTTCTCACGATGATGATACAGCTGATATCCGACATTTCGGCTGTCCTGATCGATTGAGTGTTTACCAAACCGGTCAGGAGCAGCAGGTTATCTGTTTTTACGGTAAGTACATCGCTCATCAGGTCGGAGGCAAATGCCATTTCAACCAGACTGTCAAGGTTCTCTTTTCCTGTGATGACAGTCCCCTCAATCAACCCGGCAACATCTTTTATTTTCATAAGGTATTTAACTTCTTGACATGGATTATTACCATGTAAAATCAGGGTGCAAAGATAATGCTTTCAAAGATGCGGTCAAAGAATTATGTGTTATATTATTCACAATGTTATATAATTAACAATAAATTAATGATAAATTGTGTTAATATAATGGATATTAGCTATATATAAATTAAAGTATCCTGTAAAATTGATGTTGATTTCTTGTGATGTTATCATTTGTAGTAGAGGATATTCGTAATATTTAGCCGAAATCGCCACAATAGGCACCATAGAACACATAAGGAGTTCAGGGAGGAAAAACAGGTATCAAAGAATAAAAATCGAGGTCAGGCAGCGCTGATGATAATCCTGAAACCATTGCCATGGATATTGGCAATTTCGATGGAGGGGTCGGCTTTCAGGCATTTACGCAGGCGCGCGATAAAAACATCCATGCAGCGGCCGTTGAAAAAGTTGTCATTTCCCCAGATTATCACGAGTGCATCTTTCCGAAGCAGAATCCCATCCCTGGCGGTACACAGCATTTTGAGCAGGCTTGCCTCCTTGGGGGAGAGTTGTAAGGTTATATTATCGTATGACAATGTGCGTAGGTTAATGTTAAACAAAAATTTACCAACATTCAGCTCGTTTACATCAGCCTCGGCCTCATTGCGGTTGTGGTTGCGTTTGAGGATCGCATGCAGTTTAAACAGCAATACTTCCGAGTCGAAGGGCTTGGTGATGTAATCATCGGCCCCGGTACGGAAACCTTCCAGCATGTCCTCTTTTAGCGACTTTGCGGTCAGAAAGATGAACGGAGCTTCACTGTCGGCCTTCTTGATCTCCCTGGCGAGGGTGAATCCATCCATCTCGGGCATCATCACATCCAGGATGCAGATGTGAAAGGGTTCGGATTGAAACGCCGCCAATCCCTGCTTTCCGTCGGCCCTGAGGGTCACCTCAAAATCGTTCAATTCGAGATAGGACTTCATGATTGATCCGAAATTCGGATCATCCTCCACCAGCAAAATCTTGATTTTCTGACCCATAACTTCCTGCATTTATAATAATTCAGTATTCATTATTCGATGTTCGATATTCATTTTTCTCCAATTTTCATGCCTCTCCCCCAGCATTTTTAGCTCCCGGCAAACTGATCTCGAACCTGCTTCCCTTGCCCATCTCACTGGTGATCTGGATCTCCCCGTGATGGGCCATCACGATGGCTTTGACATAACTGAGCCCGAGTCCGAACCCTTTTATGTTATGGATATTACCGGATGTGACCCTGAAAAATTTGTCGAAGACCCTTCGCTGGGTCTCCGTTGACATTCCCAGTCCTCTGTCCTTTACGCCAAAGTAGAATTTTCCCGACTTGTTGAAAGAAAACACTTCGATTTCCGGTTTGACAATGGAATATTTATTGGCATTGTCAAGCAGGTTGAGCAGGACATTTCGCAGGTGGTCCTCGTCAACCTCAGCCCAGGGATTTTCTGCTTCCAGCCGGGTGATGATCGTGCCTTCCCGTTTCTCGATCTGGAGGCGGTAATGGGCAACGGCTTTTTCAATCAGGTAATGCATGTCGACCAATGTCGGCCGCAGGTGAAAATCGCGGCTGTCAAGCAGGGCCATCTGCAGCACCTGTTCAACCCGGGTATTCATCCGTGTGTTTTCCTCCTTGATGATCCTGGTAAAGTTACGGATTGTTTCGGGTTCCGAGATTACCCGTGGGTTGGTGATGGAATCGGCTGCAATGGAAATCGTGGCTATGGGGGTTTTGAATTCATGCGTCATGTTGTTGATGAAATCGGTTTTAATGTCCGATATCTTCTTCTGACGGATCATCACCACGATACTGGCACCCGACGAAAGGATTATGATCAGGGTAAACAGGATCGAACCAATCAATAACAGGGAGAGGGATTTCAGTACATGTGTTTTTTGGCCTGGAAAGTAAACCAGCAGCAGATCCGGTTTTTTAAACAGATCATTAGGAAAAAGGGATACTTTGTGTTCTGTATTGGAATAGCTGGAATTAAACCCCGCCGACCTGATTGGAATGTGGTTGGTGTCGTTTGACGGGGAAAGGACGGCAAATTCAAATGGCAGGTCGATTCCCTTGTCGTTAAAGGATTTGCCCAGGGCGGCCTGCAGTGTTTTTTTATTGATCCGTTGTTGGATTGGCGCTGGTTTAGTTTCAATGGCAATGGCCATTTGCTTGATGAAATCCTGGATCTTCCTGGCCTTGTTGTCAAGTTTCTGGAGGTTATCCTCCCTGAGAATTTTCCTGTTTTTATTACCCTGGTGCTGCCGGTGAGGCATGGCGCGGAAAAACTGGGGCATTACGTACCTTACATGGCGTGAACCGTCTTTTCCCACCGTATCGAGAATAATCTCCGGTTCCCCGGCAGTTTCACCCTGTGTTGACTGACCATAGGAGTTCGCCGTCTGTTCCTGGGTATTAATATCCATCAGAGAATCAATCCTGCTGAACTGGTCGTTCCATTCAAAGCTGAATTCATCCATTTCTGAGGGTGGCATCTCCTGATAATATTGTTCCATGCTTACGGTCACCGAATCAATCCCATGCTGGATGGGGACCACGTTGTATTGATAGGAATAATGAAAAACACCGGCCGGAGGGCCCTGTTGTTTGAATTGAGGAGGAGGGGGCGGGGGTGGGTTCTTTTTACGCGATACAGGCATCTCATTCAACACCATAAGGGAATCGAGCCTCTCCTTGATCGCCTGGGTGGTGTCTTTCGTGAAGGCTTTGACGATCCTCATAATACTGTCGCCTTCAAAATTCCTGCTGATAAAATACATGTTTTCCCTGGTTTCGATTTTGTCGACCACGCTGCCAAGCGCATCGTTGACACTTCGCGAAAACTGGGCCTCCTTGACCTGAAATGCGTTGCGGATCCAGAAAAACTGTACAATGATGATCCCCAGCAGGGAGATGCAGATAGAGGCAATCAGGATATACAATAACCGCTTATTCATGGTACAAAAATAGGTAAAGGTTTTAGCCAATCGCCAAGATTAACTTTTCATTAACCAACATTAACGTTTTATTAACATTTTCAACGACTTACCAGACTTAGATTTGCATCGTAAAACTTAACGCAGGAGGACCCCATGAAAACAAACTCAATTACACTCAAAACTGCCACGATCTGTCTGGTCGCGATCTTGATGGCTTTCTTTACCAGCCGGCCTGTATTTTCCCAGGAAAATGTAAAAAATGAGTCCAGCAAGAAAATTATCTTGAAAATTGTCAGCGATGACAATGGAAAAACAACAGTCGTCGACACCACGATTGAAAACCCTGATTCGAATATGCTGGATTCGATCAACAGGCAGATCGAAAGGGTGATTGTGACGGGAAAGGGTGGCAGGCATGGTCACTTCAAATTCAGGAATATGCCGGAAGGGTTTAACTATAAATTTGAAATTCCGGATTTTCCCGAGCCTCCTGTGAATATTGAAGAAATTGAAACCGATGGCAACGGCGCCGGCGGGAATATGGAAGATTGCATGTCAGGGAATTTCTTACCGGGAATGCATCAGCGGATCTGCTGTGGAGGAAATAACAGCCAGACGCTGAATGACCTGCTGGGAGAGATTCCCCTGGACCGGGTTGTGGGCTATACCATCAAGGATCACAAAAATGGCAAACGGATTATTATCGACCTGAAGGAGGCACCCATGTTTGAACGTCAGAGCCGCGTCATCGTCATCCACGAACCTGGCAGTAACCGGCATGCCTGGAATGGCCCCAAAAAGCATGTCAAAGTATATATTAAGAAAGACAAAATTGATTCAACACAGGGAGACAATGACAAGGAGGTTATAACAACCCCGGCACCACCGCCGGCACCTTCAGCAAAACCTGACCAGGAGACACCCAAAAAACCTAAAATCTAAACACCCTCGTTCTTTATACCTACATTTGTTAGTAATGTGCGCTAAGACTGCCGTCTGATTAACGGCAGTCTTTTTATTTAAAAAAAAAGCTGCCCAGGTTTCACCGGGCAGCTTTTTTAGTAAAGAGCAGTGATTTCTAGTATCTCTTGCGAGGTGTGTAGTGCGTGTGGAGTAATTCATGGGATTTATGCCCTAATGGTTTTTCGAGAAATTCTTTGTATATCTCGGCAATTTCAGGGTTCTCATGAGATTTGCGGATGGGCATTCCCATATCTTCTTCGTAAATAGCCATTTTGCGTTTCGTCCTGATCTCCTTGTTTGTAGGGATCGGCTGACCCCCTCCGCCAAGACAGCCGCCGGGGCACGCCATGACTTCGATGAAATGATAAACAGCTTTACCATCCCTGACATTCTGCATGACTGTTTTGGCATGGGCCAGTCCGTTGGCTACCGCACATTTCAGCTCAACTCCCTCCAGGAAACTCCATTCGGGTTTTACCTTTTCAATTTTAATGGTGGCTTCACGCACTTCACCTTCGGTTCCACGAACCGGTGTGATATTCAGCCCGTCGAACGGAACTTCACGGCCGGTGACGATTTCATAGGCTGTACGAAGGGCTGCCTCCATAACTCCGCCGGTTGAACCGAAGATGACGGCAGCGCCTGAGGATGATCCCATAAAACTGTCGAATTTTTCTTCGGGCAACTCTTCGAATTCCAGACCGGCCTGTTTGATCATGATGGCAAGTTCGCGGGTAGTAAGGACGAAGTCAACATCTTTATAGCCGCTGGAGCGCATTTCAGGACGGTTTGCCTCAAACTTCTTGGCGGTACAGGGCATGATGGAGACTGACACTACGTTTTTCGGATCCAGTTTGCGTTTCTGTGCGTAGTAGGTTTTGGCAAGTGCTCCGAACATCTGCTGCGGTGATTTGCAGGTAGAGAGGTTGGGCAGATATTCCGGGAAAGTATGTTCAATAAATTTGATCCATCCCGGGGAACAGGAGGTTGCCATGGGCAGCGTAACTTCAGGGTCTTTATCCACCAGCGCTCTTTTTAAGCGGGTAAGCAGTTCGTGTCCCTCCTCGATGATCGTAAGGTCGGCCGTGAAATCGGTGTCAAGTACCGACGAAAAGCCCAGTCGTTTGAGAGCTGCAACCATTTTGCCGGTAACAATCTTTCCGGTTGCCATACCAAGGCCTTCGCCGAGGGCGACGCGTACGGCAGGAGCAGTTTGTACCACCACATGCTTCGTCGGATCGTAAATGGCATCCCAAACCTGGTCGATGTAGTTGCGTTCGATCAGGGCGCCTGTCGGACAGCGGTTCACGCATTGCCCGCAATTGGTGCAAACCACCTCGAACAACGGATTTTCGAAGAAAGTGGAGATCTTCATTTTACTGCCTTTATAGGCAACACCTAGGGCGCTAACGCTCTGCAGTTCTTCGCAGGTGCGCACGCAGCGCTGGCAACGGATACAACGGCTGTCATCCTTGATAATAGCCGTGTTGAACATATCAATCGTATACTTTTTATCAGGCACCAGGTCAAGGAAAAGGTGATCGCCGGTAAGCATCTGGGAGGCCAGTCCCTGGAGCTCGCAATTGCCGTTCTTATAGCATTTGGTACAGTCGGCATTGTGCTCAGAAAGAAGCAGTTCCACAATATGTTTGCGGGCCATGCGAACCTTCATGCTGTTGGTGTGGATCACCATGCCTTCGGTTGCAGGTGTGGCACAGGAGGCGGGCAGATTCCTTACCTTTTCCTGTTCAACAACGCAAACCCTGCAATTCCCGGCTACACAGAGATCTTCATGATAGCAGAGAGTTGGAATATGAATGTTCAGTTGGCGGGCAGCTTCAAGAATCGTAATACCTTCATCCACCGATATATTGATGCCGTCGATTGTCAGATTTATTTTGTTAGCCATATCTCGTTCGTGTATTTTCTTGTTTGTACTTTTGAATTAGTAGATCATCTCTTCCTTGAAGTTATTGACAATCGAGGAAAATGAGTTGGCAACAGATTGACCCAGCCCGCATTTGGCGGTGATCTTCATGCTTTCACTCAGTTTCATGAGTTGTTCAAGATAGACTGCTTTCTTTTCTCCTTTTTTTACCGCGACGATACCCTTCAGCAATTGCTGGCAACCGACCCGGCAGGGAGTGCACTGTCCGCAGGATTCTTCTTCAAAGAATTCAAGATAGTTATGCAATACGTTGTACATGGAACGTGAACTGTTGAAGATCATCATGGAACCTCCCGTAGGAACTCCTTCGAAGCCAATGACCGTGTCTTTGAATTTTTTACGCGGGACGCAGAAACCTGAAGCGCCTCCAACCTGGACCGCTTTTGTATCACCATCGCCGAATTCATCCACGAACTTGTCGAGGGGCATGCCCAGTTCGAGTTCATAGATTCCCGGGATTGGCGTATCACCGGAAACTGAAAATACTTTGGAACCCCTTGAGTCGGTGGTGCCGAGCTTTTTATACTGATCAGGACCCAGACGCATGATCATCAGTACATTGACAAATGTTTCCACATTGTTGATCACGGTGGGTTTTTTCATAAAGCCGCTGGTGGTGGGATAGGGGGGCTTGTTGCGGGGTTCGCCGCGTCCGCCTTCCATTGATTCGAACAAGGCGCTTTCTTCGCCGCAGATATAGGCGCCTGAGCCCATCCTGAGTTCAATGGTGAAGTCAAAACCAAGTTTTTTGGCATGTTCATGATAGGAATCAAGCTCTTTCATCAGATCAGGAACCATGAACTTATATTCACCACGAAGGTACATATAGCCCTTTTTTGCGCCAATCACTTTGCCGCAGATGGCCATCCCTGAAAATACTTTGCGGGGAACACGGTAAAGAATCTCGCGATCCTTGAATGTGCCCGGTTCGCCTTCATCGGCATTGCAAACAACATATTTTTCATCGCCTGGTGTCTCAGCAGTGTATTTCCATTTCATAGCTGTTGGAAAACCTGCTCCGCCACGGCCACGGAGGCCTGAATCGAGGAGATCCTTTAAAATTTCTTCATTGGACCGTTCCAAAGTGGTTCCCAGAACCTTATATTTTTCGTTGGAATATTCCCCGAAGATTAAGTCAACTCTTTTAAGGGTTTGTTCTGACATGACTGTTTCTCCTATTTTCTATGTTATTTATGAATATAATCACTAATGATATCATGCACCTTTTCAGCGGTAAGACCACTGAATGGCGTGTCGTTGATCAGCATGGCAGGGCCTTCATGACACCACCCCAGACAATTGGTTTCGAGCAGGGTGAATTTCTTGTTGGGCGTTGTTTCCCCTACCTTGATCTTCAGCATGTCCTCCAGGGTTTGCACGATGGTCTTCTTCCCGTGCATGTCGCAGGTGATGGTCTTGCACACCCTGATGACATATTCACCGCGGGGCTCGGTGTCAAGGAAAGAATAAAAGGTTGCCGTACCATAAACCTGTGCGGCAGAAAGATCGAGTTCCTTGGCAATTTCAGTCATGTCATGATCTGAAATGAAATTCTTTTTTGCAATCACTCCCTGGAGAATCGGCATCAGACTGGTTCTGCTCCTGCCGTAAATTTCTACCAACTCAGTGATGTAATTGTTGCCGGTTGTTACCATTGTTGTTGAAATTTAGTTAGTTATGATTATTGTTGTGTGGTATTCAATCCTGATACAAAGATAAAAATTTCTTTGTTAATAAACTAACAATGAAAATGAAAATATCTGTAAAAATCGAAATATTTTGTTCACGGAGTGAAAACATATTTATATAGTACCTGATTGTAGGATAATTAGGAATTTGCCATGCCTGCCTCCCTGATATTATCAGGCATGGAAAAACCGCAGCACAACAGGCCCGAATGATCATTTATACGTCAGAAATAGCAAGGAGTTCGTCGTGATCCGGCAATGGTCAAAAAGGTTACGCTCCCGTCTCCTTTTTTTGCCGTGGATTATACGGAAATGGTACTTTATGGCAATAATATTGTTTAATTATTAACAAATACTTTCAGATTTCAAGGTTGGTGACCTGCCTCTGAAAAAAGTGTCAAAAGTGAAATTCTTCTGTGGGTAATCCGATCGTTTGGTGGCCTGGTGCTGAAATAGGGCGAAGAGACAAAAAATGGACCCGTCCCGGTTAGGGTACATTTGGTGGAATCTTGCCTTCTATTCTCAGTTAAAACGGATCACCATGAGGCAATTCAAATAAAAGCCATGCGGATATTGCACGGCTATTTGCAGAGAAAAATTGCGGTAAAGCCCCGCACAGTCTGAATGGGGCTTAACATGTTTTTTGGTTGGAATCAGGAAGGGATTGCGGGCTAACCCGCAGGAAACTAATCCATCATCACACTGCAGAGATTTTGTCCCTGGTCGGCGCCACGGGTTACGGCAACAGCAAAAATATAAACTCCTGCCTTCCAGGTATCAGTTGAAACCGGAACTACAAAGATCAGGTATGTGCCCGGAATACGCCCGGCGGATAAACCGGTAATATTAACAAGGGAGCCACCGGGACCGACAATCACAGGGTCCACCTTGAAATTCGGGATTGTCAATCCTGTGACGGGCAGTCCATTTGCATCTGTCACAGAAACCACGATGAAGTTTGCCTGTCTGTTCCCCGGAGCAGCGATGGTGTCTTCGGAGATCGCGTTTACAAATAAATGTGCCATAGCAGTGAATTATTTTATGATTTAGCCTACTCTTTTCCCGGATTTTCGGCTCGTTCCTTATTGGATAATATCTAATTGTTAAGGTATTACCAAATAAAATAATAAATTGGCATAAAAAAAATGACAAAAATCAGTTTTTGAGATCTGGGAATAATTGTTCAGGTGGGTTCAATTTGTAGAGGCGGCAATCCTGGAGAGTTGAATATGATCAAGGATGAATATTTTACGCCCTTGGACTGCGATGATTCCATCATGCTTCAATTCTCCCAGGAACCTGATCACCGTTTCGGAAGAGGTTCCGATCAGGTTGGCAAGGTCGTGACGGGTTATATTAAGGTATAACTTTGCATTCGGGTAGGCCGCGGGGTTGAAATTCTGAACCAGGAAAAGCAACGCTTCCGCAAGCCGTTGCTTCACATGCTTATGGGTGAGGGATAACATCCTGGTTTCGGCATTTTCGAGAAGGCTGCTTAAAAAAAGGATGATCGCCTGGTTAAAGTGAGGTGACCGGAGAGTTAACTGGAAAAAAATGTTTTTTGGGATAAAACAAATCGTGGTATCTTCAATCGCTGCAGCGGAAACAGAATAGGGATGACCTGACAGAATGGCCTTTATCCCCATCAGTTCACCCTGCATGGCAATCCGGGTAATATGTTCAATGCCATCGATGCCGTTTTTATAAATCTTCACCTTGCCTTCCCTGATACAGAATATTCCCTGGGCTTTTCCTCCTTCATTGAATATGATCTCCCTGTTTTTATAATGCCTGGTCAGTTTGCTTTCCGACAATAAATTAAATTCAGGGGCTTCCACTTTAGAAAAAACTGTGTCAATCGCTTTGCGGCAATTTTTGCAGGAATGTGCGGGTGATGGCTTCATTTTGGATTATTCTTTGACAAATCTACAAAACCAGAGGGCTGATTACAAATTAATCTTTGTACTTTGCATTGGATTTAGGGCAGGGATGTTTCCCTGTCAATGATCCGAAAACAGAAAACAAATGTCCCGGTATTTTATTAAGCTTTGCTATGATGGCACCGGTTTTCACGGTTGGCAGCGTCAGCCAAACGGGACTACGGTTCAACAAACCCTGGAAGAGGCCATGTCGATGATGTTCAGGTCTCCGGTAATATTGACAGGGGCCGGTCGAACCGACGCGGGGGTACATGCCGATGAGTTTTATGCCCATTTTGATCTGGATCGCGATCTGCCAAAGCAGGACCGGGAAAAAATGTTATTCAGGCTGAACAGTTTCCTTGGCGGTGATATCGCGATCATGGACATATTTCCTGTAAACCAGTCAGCACATGCGCGTTTCAGCGCCCAATCGAGGACCTACCGGTACTGTGTTTCTACGGTGAAAAATCCCTTCCGCTGGAACTACACTCATTTTATCCATGGTCCCATCAACTGGGAGCTGATGAACGAGGGAGCGGCTGTAATCATGGGTTATGACGATTTCACCTCTTTCTCGAAGGTGGATACCGATACCAAAACGAACATCTGCAGGATTACCGCCGCAGCTTGGGAACAGGAGGGAATGGAGCAGGTTTTTACCATAACGGCCGACCGGTTTCTGCGGAATATGGTTCGTGCGATCGTTGGGACCCTGCTTCAACTGGGAACCGGCAGGATCTCCCTCGAAAGGCTCAGCCGGATCATCGAAAGCCATAACCGCTCCGAGGCCGGTGATTCAATGGCAGCCAAAGGACTGACCCTATCACGGATCATTTATCCTGAAGATATTTATCTTGTGGAATAGGACGTACGAAACCCGGAGAATCACCTCTTTCTTTTCAACAACCTCCTTGCCGCTTCGGTAATGGCCAGGGCGGTAAGGCCAAATTTTTCCATCAGCTGACGGGGCTCGCCTGATTCCCCGAAACGGTCGGGCATCCCGACAAAAGCCATCGGGACCGGCCAGTGCTGTACGACCACCTCTGCCACCGCGCTGCCGAGACCGCCATTTACCTGGTGCTCCTCTGCCGTAACGATTGCCCCGGTTTCCCTGGCTGCGAGGATGATTGTCTCTTTATCAACAGGTTTTATTGTATGCATATTGACTACCCTCGCATGGATTCCTTCAGTTTCAAGAATTCCGGCGGCAAGCAGGGCTTCCCATACCATATGGCCGGTGGCAATAATGGTCAGGTAATTCCCGGGTTGAAGTACCTGGGCTTTGCCGATGTGAAAATCCATTGAAGATGATGTGAAGTCTGGCATGGCTTCCCGGCCAAAACGGATATACACCGGTCCTGTACATTGTTCTATTGCCGCCAGGGTGGCAATTCTGGTCTGCGTCGCATCGCATGGTGAAATCACGGTCATGTTGGGTAAAACCCGCATGATGGCCAGGTCCTCCAATGCCTGGTGGGTAGCGCCATCGGGGCCGACGGATACACCTGCGTGGGCGCCCCCGATCACGACATGAAGATTATTGTAACATACCGAAACCCTGATCTGATCGGCTGCCCTGAGTGCTGCGAAAACTCCGTAAGTTGAAAAAACTGGTATTTTTCCCTCCAGCGCCATTCCGGCTGCAACCCCGATACAGTTCTGTTCGGCAATACCCAGTGAATAAAATCGATCGGGGAGTGTCTCGGCGAAAAGGTTACATCCAACCGAAGTGGTAATATCGGCGCCAAGGCAAACCACAGCCGGGTTCCTCAGCCCTGCTTCCAGCAGCCCTTGGCCAAACCCGGTTTTTGTTGGTTTGTCCCCGCGGTTAGTATATTGGTTTTGCATCAGATTTTCAGGTATTGGTGACAAGATAATGTGTCCTCATCCTTTCCGGCTTTCCAGTTCGCGGATAAAGCCGCTGGCCTGATCTGGGGAGGGCGCTTTCCCGTGCCACCGGTAATCATTCTCAATACTGTGAACTCCTTTACCCATCATGGTTTTGGCAATGATGACCGTTGGCCGGCCCATGACTGACCTGTTTTGTTTAAAAGCATCCAGGATCTCCCCGATATGATTCCCGTCACATTCAATTACGTGCCAGCCAAAGCTTTGCCATTTTTCGCGCAGAGGTTCAATCCGCATGACAGTTTCGGTACTGCCGTCAATCTGCAGCCCGTTCCTGTCGACAATGGCGGTAAGGTTGTCAAGGTTGTGATGTGCCGCCGCCATGGCGGCCTCCCAGATGGAGCCCTCCTGCAGCTCACCATCCCCGTGGATAGAATAGACCCAGTGATCGTGGCTGTAGGATTTTGCGGCAAGCGCCATTCCAACAGCCACCGAAAGTCCCTGCCCCAGCGACCCTGCCGACAGCTCCAGTCCGGGAAGTCCATGGTCCCGGCCGGGATGGCCCTGTAACCTTGAACCGAGTTTTCGCAACGTCGACAACTCTTCAACCGGGAAATATCCGGCATGGGCCAGGGTTGCATATAACACAGGCGCAACATGGCCGATGCTGAGGATGACCCTGTCGCGCGCGGGCCATGCCGGATCGTGCGGATGATGATTTAAAAAGGAAAAATAGAGTGAGCTGAACAGGTCGGCCAATCCCAGCGATCCTCCCAGGTGACCCGATCCGGCCTCAGTAAGAGATTGAATAACAGATTTTCTGATGCGGTCAGCAATTTTTCGTAACTCGACCGGGTCTGCCGTTTGCCAGGGTTGCATATCTACCGCATGTCAATGATCTCCACCCCCGGGAATTTTTTCGCGTCAAAGTTGAAGTCGGAATCAATGAAGGGGGCATCAGTCACATAACTTTTTATTTTGTAGGTGAATGTATTCCCGCTTTTATCGAAAAGAGTGAAACTTCTCACCTGCTTTTTTGCTTTGTCAATGCCCAGCACAGCCTTCGTGAAATTCTTACTGCTGTTCGGGATCAGTTCAACGGATTCAACCGCCGCATCGGCGCTCTTTATGATCTTTGATTTGAAATTGGAATTATAGGAGGTGAGGAGTTTGGATGGCGTCAGCGCATCGTCTTTGTTTTCCAGCGTATTGAGCTGGACTTCGTTGGAGGCGGCGATATAGGTCCAGATCGTTTTACCATTGCAGATGATGGTCTGGCCGGCCGCGTTCATCCTGTACCGGTCGCCGGCTACAAACAAGGTTCCCACCTTCTCTTCGTTGATCTTGGCTTTGACATTGACCATGGTATAGGAGAAGTCAACTTTTATTGATTTATAGGCTTTTGCTTTTGCGCTGACTTCATCGAGCAGGGCTGAGGCTTTGGGGTCTTTTGCCTGGCTGAAGCCAAGGGTTGCCAGCAGTATGAGCAGGCATGTCAGCGTTGTTTTCATCTTCATTGGATTTTGATTTTTGGTTCCGGAACTAACGTGGTCCGGGTTTTAATTTTAGTGATAGAATGTATTGTTATTTACCCAGGAGGCTAAGGTGTTCTTCCAGCGCTGCCAGATCCTTATAACGCACCTCACGGGCCTTACTGCCTTCAAAAGGGCCTACAATACCGGCGCTTTCGAGCTGGTCGATAATCCTTCCCGCCCGGTTGTATCCCAGCTTGAGTTTACGCTGGATGAGCGAGGTGGAACCGTGTTGAAACTCTACGACAAGCCTTGCAGCCTGGGCAAAGTATTCATCCTGGTCACTATCGTTGAAATCTTTTGACGGAGTAGTGGACTCATCATAAAATTCAGGCAGGGCGAAGGCTTCGCGATAGCCGCGCTGCGAACCGATGAATTCCGTCACCTTGTCAATTTCAGGAGTGTCAACAAAGGCACACTGCAACCTGATCAGGTCGCTGCCGGTCGACACAGCATGTCGCCTCGGCCAATGAGCTGATCGGCGCCCGACGAATCAAGGATGGTGCGTGAATCGATTTTGGAGATGACCCTGAAAGCAATACGCGCGGGGAAGTTGGCTTTGATGGTGCCGGTGATGATGTTTACCGACGGCCGCTGGGTAGCAATGATCAGGTGGATACCCGTAGCCCGGGCCAGTTGGGCCAGTCTCGCCAGCGGTGTTTCAATTTCTCGGCCTGCAGTCATGATCAGGTCGGCAAATTCGTCGATCACGATCACGATATAGGGAAGAAACATGTGACCGTCATTGGGGTTCAGCTTTCTTGTCAGGAATTTCTCATTGTACTCCTTGATGTTGCGCACCTGGGCATCGCGCAGCAGGTCATAGCGGCTGTCCATCTCGATATTCAGCGAATTCAGCGTGCGGATAACCTTTTTGGTGTCGGTGATGATGGCCTCTTCGGCATCGGGCAGCTTGGCCAGAAAATGCCGTTCGATTTTTGTATAAAGGGTGAGTTCAACCTTTTTGGGGTCGATCATCACGAATTTTATCTGTGAAGGATGTTTCTTGTAGAGCAGGGAGGTGATGATGGTGTTCAACCCTACTGATTTTCCCTGGCCGGTAGCGCCTGCCATCAGCAGGTGGGGCATCTTGGCCAGGTCGGCGATAAAGGTTTCGTTGGAGATCGTTTTGCCAAGAACAAAGGGTAATTCGTAGGTTGAGGTCTTGAATTTGTCGGTTGCCAGCAGTGATTTGATGGAGACAATCTCCGGGTTCTGGTTGGGTACCTCGATCCCGATGGTACCTTTTCCCGGGATGGGGGCGATGATGCGGATTCCCATGGCAGCCAGGCTCAGGGCGATGTCATCCTCCAGGTTTTTGATCCTGGAGATTCTTACGCCCGCCTCAGGAACGATTTCATAGAGGGTTACGGCAGGTCCGATGGTCGCCTTTATTTTGGCGATCTTGATATCGTAATTGGAAAGGGTCTGAACGATCTTATCCTTGTTGGCTTCCAGCTCCTCTTTCCTGACATTCACCGATTCCCCGCCATAATCGTTGAGCAGGTCGAGGGTCGGATATTTATAGGTGGAGAGGTCGAGCGTCGGATCGTATCGCGTTTCAAGGGTGTTATGTTCCGGGTTTATGGTCGCCTTTTTCTCCTCGACAACCTTATCCGCAACAGGAGCTTCGATAACCAGCTCAAGTCCGGGAGGATACGGCGCCGGTACAGGTTTTTTCGAAGGGATTTCCAGTTCTATCTCCTTGGTCTCAGGTTCAACGGGTTCATCCATGAAATTTCCTGCAAATCCCACAGCTTCCGTGATCTCCTGATCTTCAGAAACAGGCTGATCCTGCGTTAAAACAGCCTGAGCAGGCTCTGCTACTGGTATTGCCACTATCTGCCTGGTTTTGAACCACCTGAAAGGGATGTTATAGGAAAGGATCAGGAAACTGAGCATGGTAAAGCCCAGGAGCATACCCAATCCGGAGGTGCCCAAAAATTCGGTGAGCCAGATATTCATCTGGTAGCCATAGACCCCTGTGTAAAGTTCTTTTCCGGCATCGACCAGACCCATCAGTACAGGCAGCCAGATGATCGCAAAAAAACAGTATTCAATGGCTTTCCAGACTGGGAAAATACGCAGGTGGAAAAAATGTTTCATCCCGGTATTAAAGAGGATGATGACAAAGAAGTAAGAGGAGATGCCAAACCAATTGGTGATGAAGAGATAACCGGTCAGCGCGCCGATCTTGCCCATCCAGTTTTCTATGGGTGGCTTGTGCTCAAAAAAACCTTCAAGGGTAAAATGTTTGAAAACGGTATCGGGAAAGCTGAAATCCGCCTGCCAGGTCAGCATATACGAGGTAAATGAAAACAACAGGTAGAAGGAGAGGATCAGAAAAGAGAGGCCTACAATCCTGTATCGTCGTTCGAGTTTTGCCAACTCTTTTTCAGTCTTTACCTTTTTCTCCCTGGCTGGTTTTGGTGGCTTGGGAACCTTCTCCTTTTTTGTCCGCGACTTTTTTGCGGTTTTGCCATTTGAGGGAGGCATGGCATCCCCGAAGGGATTTTCATTCTTCTGTTCCTGCGTAAAAGTATTACTTCTCTGGGGATTGATTTGTCGTGCCATCGTGTTTATTCAGAACCGCCGCCAAATTTACTTTTCCATTCATCAGGTGTGGTCAGGGTATAGTCAGAAGGGATTTCAAAATCCTTGGCTGACAGGCTTTTCTTTTCAACCGAAGTGGTGGTAAACTTCATGTTGACATCGTGATTGTTAATACGAAATTCGAGTAATACGCCATCAATATCTTTGTAAAGGGGGCTGTCGAAATTGGCTATTTTGGAACCAAGCTCATTGGTATAATAGATCTCATAGATTGTTTTTACACCATCATTATTAACGGTTACCAAAGCTTTTTTGCAGGTATATCCTGCAACCAACTTGGTCTCTGATGACAGTTCAATGGTTGGCACAGGTTCCTTCGCCGACTCCTTCTCAATATCGGTGGAGGTTTGCTTGATGGCATATTTCTGACCCATCATGTTGACCAGGGTTGTTGATGACTTTTCAATATAATCAGTTATTTCAACGGTTTTCATACTGCCGATCTCAAGATCCTTCCTGGATTTGTTACCCTTGATTGAAACTGTACACATTTTCGGGAACATGGCCATCTGGCTTTCCGAAAATTTACTGTCGGGATAGCTGATCTTGTAGGTAATGATCCCTTCGAATGGCTTGCCGGCAATAGCGGAGGAGATAAACAGAACGGTGATCAGTATAAAGCTGAAAACGGATAGAATTTTTTTCATGGCTGTTTGTTTTAAGTTACCGGGACAAATTTACTTAATTTACGAATCTAAGCAGCTTACTCCATCGGATTTTTCCATCAAACAGCGGCCGGTTGGGGTCGAGGGAAAGCCACACGAAAACAGCCTTGCCAACCACATGGTCCTGGGGTACAAATCCCCAGTAACGTGAATCTGCCGAATTATGACGGTTATCGCCCATCATCCAGTAATAATCCATCTTAAAGGTATATCGGGTGGCCTCCTTCCCGTTAATGAAGATCCTGCCATCCCTGATCTGCAGGTTGTTTCCTTCAAAAACGCCGATGATCCGTTTATAGAAGCAGATGTTATGCATGTTGATGGGGATGGTAACACCCTGTTTCGGGATCCACAGGGGACCGAAATTATCCACATTCCAGGGGTAGGCGGAGTCGAAGGGAAAGATATCACGGTTCCAGGCATTTGCCGGGGCGATAACAGGCTCAATCGAGATGACGTTGCTGAAGGCCTTCATTTTGGCCAGGGATTCATCGGAGAGGGTGAATTCATAATTGCCATTGACATCGGTGCCGACGGTCTCGGTAATGTTGAGTTTCTCAATGTTTCGCTGGCTGATCGGGCCATTTGTCTTAACGGTATATTTGAACTGACGCAGTCCGGGGTTTTGTTCCGGTTTGCCGTTGATATAGACCGTTCGGTTTACGATGCGGATGGAATCCCCGGCAATCCCGATACAACGCTTGATGAAGTTTTCACGTTTATCCACAGGGCGGGCGATGATATCGCCGAAATCAGACTTGTCGTTCCATATCTGTTCCCTGCTGTACTGCCTCAACAGCATGTAATAACTTATCGTACTCTGAAGCTTGGTGGCCAGGGTATCGCCATCGGGATAGTTAAACACCACCACATCCATGTTTTTAAT
>CAIYQH010000430.1 GCA_903928285.1 uncultured Bacteroidales bacterium | reverse complement strand
CAAAACCGCCGGAGCTTTAATTACAGGGAGACTCCTCTCCGTAATATTATGGGGTATTAATCCCGATTTCTCGGGGCTCTCCCCCAGTTAAGGGTAGATTGCATACGTGTTACGCACCCGTGCGCCACTCGCCACCAAGTATTGCTACTCGTGCTGCCGTTCGACTTGCATGTATTAGGCCTGCCGCTAGCGTTAATCCTGAGCCAGGATCAAACTCTCCATTGTAAAAGGAAAATTTAATCTTATTCAGGGTTACTATTACCAAAAAGAATTAACTAGGTTAATTATATAATCTGGGATATTTGCTACTACATTTACTTCAGTCTTTCAAAGAACATTTCTTTTTTCATTTCCCCATCCGGGTACTTTGTTTTGATTGGGACTGCAAAATTACAACTCTTTTTCATTCCACCAAACATTTTTTAAAATATTTTTAAAAAAGTTTTTCGCACTGTCAACTTCACTTCAAATCTCTCAACACAGTTGGTTTGTTTTGCATTCACAACTTCAAAGAACATCGTAACGGGAGTGCAAAAGTACAGATTATATTTTAACTACCAAGACATTTCTCACTTATTTTTAATATTTCGTTAAAGAATTTTTAATATCAGATGTAAACATTTAACAGGTAATCTGTTATGTTTCTCATTTTTTTTGATTATTTTTGTACTTTATATGAACCAATCCTAAAATCAACTGCAAAATGACACGAATCGTCCTCAAACCACTCCTTTTTTTATCTCTTTCCCTGGCCGTTTTTTCTCAGTCCTATGCCCAGGATACCCTTCCTTCCCTGAGCGCCAAACCCCGGAATCCCGATAATTTCTGGAAACGGGTCACCGTCGGCGGCAACCTGGGATTCCAGTTTGGCAGCGTTACAGGCATTACGGTAGCCCCGGAAGCCCGCGTCAGGACAATCGACCAGCTCTATGTGGGGGTACGTTTCACCTATCAGTATATACATTATAAGAACTATCTGTACGATCTTAAATCCCAGAATTACCTCTCTTTTCAGTCTAATGTGTTCGGAGGAAGCCTCTACCTGCGCTATTACCTGTCGAGTTTGTTCGAAAATTCCCTCCGGAATGTGTTTGCACACGTTGAATATGAGTACCTTGTCTACGAATGGCCCTATATTCAGGATGTCAACGGGAACATTCAGGGAGCCGGCAATACATATTATAGTAAAGGAAATGAGGTAATCAGGTTCAACAGCTTCTTTATAGGCGGTGGTTATCGTCAGCCGGTTTCAAGCCATTTTTCGATGGAATTCCTGCTCCTGTTCAATTTAAATGATACCTACAACTCTCCTTATACCAATCCGATATTCAGACTGGGAGTCGGGTATGGATTCTGATGCTAATATAATGACCTGGTAAGCAATAGGTTAATTTTGTTGTACGGGTCACACATTGTTACCAGCCATTTCAGGAAAGGCTGGAACAGGTTTTCAGACATATAATATAGTTAAACAAAAAGGTACACCGTTTTGGATGTACCTTTTTTCATCAGGGGTGGAGCAGGGGATGCATTACTCCTTGTATGGACTACCCCGATCCCATGCAATGACCGTCATTGCTGTGTTTAACGAAGCCAGACCGTGTGGTTCCAGGATTGCAGCGGTTAGGGTATGTTTTTCAGTATCTCCAGCGTGAGCTCCCAGAACTTCACTGTTGAAGGGATATCCAGCCGTTCGTCGGGAGAATGGGCCCCTTTGATGGTCGGTCCGAAGGATACCATATCCATCCCCGGATAGATCGCGCCGATCAGCCCGCATTCCAGCCCTGCATGGATCGCCAGCACCTGCGGTTCCTGTGAAAACAGGCGGCGGTAGGCATCGGTGCTGATCCGCAGCAGTGCCGAATCGGGGTTTGGCTTCCAGCCGGGATATCCTGCCGAATGCTCCACATCGGCCTGCATCAGGTAAAAAACACTGGCGACCATGTCGGCAATGTCCTTCTTGGATGATTCCACCGAACTGCGCTGGCTGGTTGTAATCACAATCTTACGGTCGACGAACTTTACAGATGCAAGGTTCGTGGAGGTTTCGACGAAATCAGGGATCTCCCTCGACATCGCGGTAACGCCATGCGGGCAGGCATAGAGCGCATCCAGCAGATTCGCCTGGAGCGCATCGTTCAGCACGGTTTCGGGCATCGGGGCGGGTGTAACCTCAAAGGTGAGCCCTGGTTCGGTGACATGTAACTCATTTTTGATGTCAATGGCGAACTGTTCAGCATAGTTCAGCATGGGATCTTCATTGTCCATATGCACTGTGAAAACCGCGAAAGCCTCACGGGCAATAGCATTCCTGAGATTGCCTGCATTGAAATCGGCAAGCGCGATCTCGAAATCCTCCCGGGCATTCCAGAGGAACCTGTTGAGGAGCTTTACCGCATTTCCAAGCCCTTTATTAATATCATCGCCCGAATGACCGCCTTTAAGTCCAGTCACACTTACCTTATAGGAGATGTGACTGTCGGGAACCGGTTCTGTTTCCATGGCGATGGAGGCAACGGTATCTTTGCCGCCGGCACATCCGATAAATAACTGACCCTCATCTTCCGAATCGAGGTTTATCAGGATCCTGCCCTTCAACTGATCGGCGGTAAGGGCAAACGCACCCGTCAGTCCTGTCTCTTCATCGACCGTAAACAGCGCCTCCAGCGGACCATGTGCGATATCCTGCGATTCAAGAATGGCCAGGGTGGCGGCAATCCCGATTCCATCGTCGGCCCCCAGCGTGGTACCCTTTGCCTTAACCCAGTCGCCACCGATCCAGGGGATAATGGGATCGGTGTCAAAATCATGCCTGGTATCGGAGTTTTTCTCACAAACCATGTCCAGATGGCTTTGCAGGATAACAATACTTCTGTTTTCGAATCCTT
>CAIYQH010000429.1 GCA_903928285.1 uncultured Bacteroidales bacterium | reverse complement strand
TCCAGGTCGTGAACATCAAGCCCAAGCGGATGTCCCAGCCCGTGGGGGAAGAACAGGGTGTGTGCCCCCTTCTGTGCGGCTTCGGCCGGATCGCCCTTCATAATTCCCAGATTGATAAGCCCTTTGGAAATCTCCGTCGCTGCAAGCATATGGATCTCCTTAAAGGGGACCCCCGGTTTTACAGCTTTGGTGGCCAACAGGTTCGCGTTCAGAACAACTTCATAGATACCCTTCTGGCGGGGATTGAATTTTCCTCCCACCGGCACGGTACGGGTGATATCGCTGGCATAATGGAGATCATTTTCACAACCAGCATCGATGACCAGCATCCTGCCCTCGGCAAGGGTGTTGCCATGATAATGGTTGTGCAGGGTCTGGCCATTGATGGAGAGAATGACGGGGAAGGATACAGGTCCGCAGTTTGAAAGGGCGATGCCTTCGATGGTTCCGGCGATTTCGCGTTCAACCACGCCGGCCCTTGCCATCTTCATCCCGGTGGTATGCATCTTCCAGGCGACATCCACCATTTTTTCAATTTCAGCCACCTCAATGGGATCTTTCTTCATCCTCAGCTTGATGATAGCCCTGATCAGCTTTTCCGATGCATTTGCCTTAAGTTCAAAGTGGGGAATTGACAGCAGGTCGGAAAGCCACAGGATTGTCTCCCCGCGGTAAGGCGGTGCATAATGGATTTTACGTCCGGCCGACAGGGCTGCCTTTATCAGTTCATTCAGCCCTGTAAGCGGGGCTGTAGATCCGACACCGGCTTTCGCAGCCTGGTCTTTTATCGTGGGTTGGACCCCCATCCAGATAATATCTTCAATATCCACATCATTGCCGAAAATAAAATCAGTCCCGTCATCCAGGTCCATGACACCTGCCAGATCGGGATGATCAAGTCCGAAAAAATAGGAAAAGTTGCTGTCCTGGCGAAATGAATAGGTATTGGCCGGGTAGTTGAAGGGGACCTCCTGGTTACCTGGAAATAAAACAAGGCCGCCTGAGAGTTCGTCACGGAGTTTTTTGCGGCGATCGCTGTAAACTGTAGCTGGGAACATAATTTAGAATGGATTTGAATTGTGAAAATTTTATGTGAATTTCTTTTTTGATAAATATTTCGTCCTAATTTTGAAACAACGAACAAATATATTAAAAGCTTGTTATGTATTCCTCTTTTTTACGTTTTTCTTCGATCACAAAAAAGATCTGGATGGCATTTCTGGGTCTGTTTCTGATGATCTTTCTGGTGGTTCACCTGGGTATCAACCTGTGTCTGTTGCGCGATGACGGAGGCGCCTGGTTTTCCGCCGCAGCCCATTTCATGGGCACCAACTACATTGTAAAGGTTTTTGAAATCGGCCTCTTTGCCGGGTTTATCATCCATATCCTGTTCGGGATCATCCTGCAGGTGCAGAACTGGATGGCCCGGCCTGTGAGGTATCTGGTTTCAAACAAGACCTACACTCCCATCCTGTCGAAATACATGATCTATACAGGAGGCATCGTGCTGGTCTTTCTGATCATCCACTTTATGAATTTCTATTTCATCAAGCTGGGATGGGTCGCCAATCCGAATGTCAGCGCCGAGGGGGAGCCCAGGTTCTATATCATCGCACAGGAGCTCTTTGCAAAGCCGCTGTATTCCATCCTTTACATCGTATTATTCATCGTGCTTGGTTTTCACCTCAACCAGGCTTTCCAGGCCGCCTGGCAGACCCTCGGGCTGAACCATCCCCGTTATAATACCTGCATCAGGCGATTCGGAACCTTTTATGCAATCATTGTTCCTTTAGGATTTATCATCATACCCATTTATTTTTTACTTATCCGTTAGTCATCATGGCTGAATTAAATTCAAAGATTCCAAAGGGGCCCCTGGCAAACAAATGGACCCACTACAAGGATCATCAGAACCTCGTTAATCCCAGCAACAAGCGCAAACTCGATATCATCATCGTCGGAACCGGTCTTGCCGGATCAGCTGCAGCTGCATCGCTGGGTGAGATGGGCTTTAATGTCAAGATTTTCTGTTACCAGGATTCCCCGCGGCGTGCACACAGCATTGCTGCCCAGGGAGGGATCAATGCGGCAAAAAATTACCCGAACGACGGCGACAGCATCTACCGTCTCTTTTATGATACCATCAAAGGGGGCGATTACCGCGCCCGCGAAGCCAATGTCTATCGTCTGGCGGAGGTCAGCAACAACATCATCGATCAATGCGTGGCACAGGGCGTCCCCTTTGCCCGAGAATATGGCGGATCGCTCGAAAACCGCAGCTTTGGCGGGGCACAGGTTTCACGGACTTTTTTTGCCCGCGGCCAGACGGGCCAGCAGTTATTGCTGGGCTCCTATGGCGCCCTCAGCCGCCAGATCAAACTTGGAACGGTAAAACTCTACGAACGCCATGAAATGATGGATGTGGTGATTGTCGACGGGAAAGCCCGGGGCATCATTGCCCGCGACCTGATCACCGGCAAACTGGAGCGTCATTTCGGTCATGCCGTCGTCGTTGCCACCGGTGGCTACGGAAATGTGTTTTATCTTTCGACCAACGCCATGGGATCCAATGCAAGCGCCATCTGGCAGATTTTTAAAAAGGGCGCCTATTTTGCCAACCCATGTTTTACCCAGATCCATCCGACCTGCATCCCGGTACATGGTGATTACCAGTCAAAGCTGACCCTGATGAGCGAAAGCCTTCGTAATGACGGCCGTATATGGGTCCCGTTGAGAAAGGAAGATGCCGAGGCACACCGGAACGGCAAACTGAAAGCAAATGATATCCCGGAAGAAAACCGCGACTATTTCCTCGAACGCAGGTACCCGGCCTTCGGGAACCTCGTGCCCCGCGACGTGGCCTCACGCGCAGCCAAGGAACGCTGCGATGCCGGTTACGGCGTAGGTTCCACCGGACTGGCCGTATTTCTTGATTTCAGGGAGTCGATCGGACGGCTTGGAAAACATGTCATCGAGGAGCGATATGGCAATCTGTTCCAGATGTATGAAAAGATCGTGGATGAAAATCCCTATGAAAACCCGATGATGATCTATCCTGCCGTGCATTACACCATGGGAGGCACCTGGGTTGATTATGAACTGCAAACCACCGTTACCGGTCTGTTTGCTGCCGGGGAAGCCAACTTCTCCGACCATGGGGCCAACCGCCTGGGCGCATCCGCGCTGATGCAGGGTTTGGCCGATGGCTACTTCGTGCTGCCTTATACCATTCAGAACTACCTTGCCGGGGAGATCCGTGTTGCAAGGATGTCGACCGACAAGGCTGAATTTGCCGATGCTGAAAAGGCAGTGCAGACACGTCTCGATAGGCTGATGGCCATCAAAGGCGGCAAATCGGTTGACCAGTTCCATAAGGAACTTGGCAAGATCATGTGGGAATACGTGGGGATGGGACGAACAGAAGCCAGTCTGAAAAAGGCCATCGAACTCATCCGTAAACTTCGGGCGGAGTTCTGGAAAGATGTCAAGATCCCCGGCGCCATCAATGAACTGAATGTGGAACTTGAAAAAGCCAACAGGGTTGCCGATTTCCTTGAGTTGGGCGAACTCCTGGCCTATGATGCCCTGAACCGGAATGAAAGCTGCGGAGGCCATTTCCGCGAAGAATACCAGACCGACGAGGGTGAGTGCAAACGCAACGACGATGATTATAAGTATGTTGCTGCCTGGGAATACTTGTCGGAAGGGGAGTTTAAGCTCCATAAGGAAGATCTTGTTTATGAGGAGATTGAAGTGAAACAGAGGATCTATAAATAAAACTGAATATTGAATATCGAATATTGAATTGCGAATAAAACAGTAAAGTCACGGGTCACGGGTTTTGTGTCACGTGTCACGGTTCACGATCTAAACAGTTGAAAAATATGAAATTGACGCTGAGAATCTGGAGACAGAAGGATGCG
>CAIYQH010000428.1 GCA_903928285.1 uncultured Bacteroidales bacterium | reverse complement strand
GAATGGCCATCATCACTCCCTTTAAAAAATCGGGAGCCATTGATTTCGATGCATATGAACGGATTATCAACCATGCCATCGAGGGGGGAGTTGATTTTATAGTCGCCCTTGGCACAACGGGCGAGTCGTCAACCATCCTGAAGAACGAGAAGAAGGCGCTGATTGAATTCTCGGTTACGGCCATCAGAAAAAGAGTGCCTCTTGTGATCGGGATCGGCGGGAACAGCACGGCCGAGGTGGTCGTTTCCATTCACGGAACTCCTTTCAGCGGCGTTGATGCAATCCTTTCGGTATGTCCCTATTATACCAAGCCACAGCAGGAGGGAATTTACCAGCATTATAAAATTATCGCAGAATCAAGTCCCGTGCCGGTAATCCTGTACACAGTGCCCGGCCGCACTGCCAGCAACATAAGCGCTGCCACCACGCTGCGTCTTGCGGCTGATTGCCCGAATATCGTGGGTATCAAAGAGGCCTCGGGGAACTTTGATCAGATCGGCCAGGTAATTAAAAACCGGCCCGACGATTTCCTGGTCCTGTCGGGCGATGATGGTATTACCTTGCCACTACTTGCCATCGGGGCCGACGGGGTGATCTCGGTTACAGCAAATGCCTATCCAAAGGAATTTTCCGAAATGGTTAATCTTGGATTGTCAGGAAAATTCAAAGCTGCCAGCGCACTTCATTACAAACTGACCGATTTTACCAACGCACTCTTTGCCGACGGAAGTCCGGCCGGGATAAAGGCTGCACTGGAAATTAAAAAATTATGCAGTAACTACCTGCGATTGCCGTTGGTTCCGGTCAATCACGAGGTTTATTCACGGATTAAAAAACTAATTGACCAATTTGAATAGCTTTATGAAACAGTTTTTACACGCAACGATCTTTATAGTTTTGGTTTCCTTGTCCATGACCACTGTTGGACAAACATCCCGGAAACAGTTGCTTGACAGTTTATTCGGGAACAGCCAGGAAATTTATTTTAAATCTATGTTCAATGGCAGGCAGGATATCTCCCGTCTTACCAGGATCATCTCGATCGACCGGGTCAAGGGAAATGAACTTTTTGCCTATGCCAACCGGAAGGAATTCACTGCTTTTCTTGATAACAACCTCAGTTATACCCTGCTGCCACATCCGGGGAGTTTACTGACTGAAAAGGAGGTGAATCCGTATGGTAGTGGTAAAAGGCCTCTGAATGCCACTACCTGGGATGCCTATCCGACCTATGATCAATATGTCAGCGACATGGTTGGTTTTGCCGCGGCACATCCAACCATCTGCAGGCTGGATACTGTCGGGACCTCCACACAGGGAAGGCTGATCCTGGTGGTCAAGATCAGCAACAATGTAAACCAGGATGAAGCCGAACCTGAACTGCTCTATACTTCCAGCATCCATGGTGATGAAACCACCGGCTATGTGCTGATGCTGCACCTGATTGACTACCTGTTGTCAAATTACGGCACCGATCCTGCCATAACCAATATGGTCAACACGACGGCAATTTTCATCAATCCGCTTGCCAACCCCGACGGCACCTATCACGGCGGCAACGGAAGCGTTCTCGGCGCCCAGCGGTATAATGCCAATAACATTGATCTGAACCGCAATTACCCCGACCCCAGGGTGGGCCAGCACCCCGACGGCAATGCCTGGCAGGTTGAAACCCAAGCCTGGATGGCCTACGCCGCGGCAAACCATTTTACCATGAGCGCCAATTTTCACGGAGGATCCGAAGTATTTAACTATCCATGGGATACGTGGCCCAAATTATCTGCCGATGATGCCTGGTGGCTGTTTGTAGGTCGTGAATGGGCTGATACCGTTCATAAATACAGCCCTTCCGGATACTTTACCGACGAAATGAATGGTATTACCAACGGATATGCATGGTACGAGGTGGATGGCGGCCGCCAGGATTATATGAATTATTTTCATAATTGCCGTGAAGTAACGGTTGAACTTTCATATACTAAAATACTTCCTGCCAATCAATTAATAACTTACTGGAATTATAATTATCATACTTTTCTCAATTATATTACCGAAACGCATCATGGTTTTAATGGTATTGTGACCGATACGGCAACAGGGCAACCGCTGGCAGCCAAGGTTTACATTGCTTTACATGATATGGATTTTTCGGAAGTATATTCCTCACTGCCATCGGGGTTTTATGCAAGGCCAATTGCCGAAGGCAGCTACAACGTTACCTTTTCGACGCCGGGATATTTTCCAAAGACCATCAGTAATGTGACGGTAACCAAATGGAATACAACCCGCCTGAACGTTCAACTGAAGCCTCTTTCTTATGGACTGCAGGATAAGATGACCCATACGGCCATGATCTACCCGAATCCATCGGATGGAAGTTTCAGAATTGTGATGCTTGAAGATTCCGGCAAATCAGGCCTTTTAAAGGTGACCAACACACTGGGAGGAGTTATCTATTCGTCGGTGGTAACCTTTGATTCTGACAGGAGAACGGCAGCCATCAGCATTCCGGGTATCCTGCCCGGAATCTACCTGGTAAATGTTCATTCAGGGAACAGAAATTACCTGGATAAGCTGGTAATCAATAAGTAAAATTACAGTTTTTTTATAACCGGACCCCTATTCCAAAAATAACCCTGAACAGGATCAGTGAAATAATGGTCACTACGATCATGCTCATCCTCAATTTAATCACCCTGGGTTCTTCATCGAAATACATATCCTGGAATCCTACACTGCGGACCAGCAGCGGGATCAGGATCAGGAGGCCGGTGATATTCAGCGTGGCATCAAAATAGCTGAAAGAGGGGATTTTAATCAGCAGGATAACGATATTCCCGAGGATAAAGGGAACAAAAAACTGACTGAGGATAAACTGAAGCCGGTAGGACTTACGCAGATCGTTAAAATAGATGTTTGACGAATATAAGAAAAGCTGAAAGATCAGCAGGCCGATGGTAAACATAGCCACAAACACCAGGATAGAGAGGACAACCTTGCTCGTATCGAGGACGAACATATAAAGGAACACATACCCGAATCCCTTTCCCATCACAGCGCCAACCAGGAGTTCCCCGAAGAACCTGGTAAGTGCATGAAAAATCATCCACAGTACAAGCAGGCGCAGGATACCAGTTTCAGTGGCTACGGCAATATAAAGTATCAATAAAAGCAGGGAGATTACCGCCATGGATATCGGTCCGGCACTGAATACCCCGGTAACCATGTCGGTTGTCCAGTCAATACCCCGGATGAGGAAATCAACATCTTTATAAAAGATTATGACAGGGATATCGAATAGCAATGCTGTACAGGCTGTAATAAAAAGGTGCAGCGTATAGATGATCAGGTAGGCCATCAGGAAAAGAAAAAAGGAATTGGCCGAAATGATCGAAAAGGTTCCTTTCGGGAAATCGGGATGGAGGTTCCTGTCAAACTGAGGCAAAGAAAACAGAGTCCCCCGGTGAGCCAGGTAGCGGAGCTTGCGATAGGCTATATAATATTTGCTATGAAGGACAAGGGGGCGGTCGGGCATCGTTTAAAACTTATCAGCAAAATCAGGAATCCTTCCCAGGGTATATTTGCCCTCATCCAGTTTTTTCCGGACGTCGGAAAATGCATCGATCGTAATGGTGACATCTTCCAGGGTATGGGCGGCCGTCGGTATCAGGCGCAGCATGATGACTCCCTTGGGAACGACCGGGTAGATGACCATGGAGCAGAAAATGCCATAGTTTTCGCGCAGGTCGGCAATAATCTGGGTGGCTTCGATGGCGCCTCCCTGTAAAAACACCGGTGTTACAGGCGACTGGGTCTTTCCTATGTTGAAACCTTTTTCCCTTAAACCAGATTGCAGCGCTTTTACGATGGTCCAGAGTTTCTCGCGCAGTTCAGGGTGTGCCCGGATCAGATCAAGACGTTTCAGGGAGCCGACAACCATGGGCATCGGCAGTGATTTTGCAAAGATCTGGGAGCGCATATTGAAGGTCAGCGCTTTGATGATCCGTTTTTCGCTGGCTACGAAGGCTCCGATACCTGCCATTGCTTTGGCAAAGGTTCCGAAGTAGATATCCACACCGTCCATGACTTTTTGTTCCTGACTGGTACCGGCACCTGTTTCGCCCATGGTGCCAAAACCATGCGCATCGTCAACCAGGAGACGGAATCCGTATTTATCTTTAAAACCGAGGATCCCATTGAGGTTTCCCAGGTCGCCCGGCATGCCGAACACACCTTCTGTTATCACCAGGATCCCGCCGCCTGTCTCATCGGCTACTTTCCGGGCATGTTTGATCTGGCTTTCAAACTTATCCATATCATTATGGGGGAAGACAAACCTTTTCCCGATATGCAACCGTAAACCATCCAGGATACAGGCATGGGATTCGGAGTCATAGACAACCACATCGTGACGGTCGAGCAGGGAATCAATGATGGAGACCATTCCCATATAACCGAAATTGAGGAGATAGGCGGCCTCCTTGTTTTCAAAGGCGGCAAGTTCGCGTTCAAGCTGAATATGATAATCGCTCTGACCCGACATCATGCGGGCCCCCATGGGCGCTGCAAGTCCGAACTGCTCGGAAGCATCTTTATCAATTTTCCGGACTTCCGGATGGTTGGCTAAACCCAGATAGTTATTCAGGCTCCATACGAGTACCGGTTTTCCACGGAAATACATGCGGTTTGAAATATCACCTTCCAGTTTCGGGAAATAAAAATAACCATACCCCTGATCGGCAAACTGGCCAAGAGGCCCCATATTACCAGATACTTTTTCAAAAAGATCCACGGTTTGACAAATTTAGTGAGACGATAAATGATTGAGTTTTGAACTGCAAAAGTACCAAAAAACAAATACTTTTTCATACTTGAAACCGTTACTCATTCCATACATTATGATATTTCCATCAAAAGTTGTAATTTTGCACCATGAAAAACAGGCTCCTGGTTATTTTTGTTTTTAGTT
>CAIYQH010000427.1 GCA_903928285.1 uncultured Bacteroidales bacterium | reverse complement strand
TTTGTTCCAAATACCTATGAATTTCTCTGGAATACCTCCGGAGATCAACTGCTCACCCGCATGGACAATGAGTTTAAACGATTCTGGACAGCCCGCCGGAGACATAAGGCCGATTCGCTTCGGATGACCATCGCCCAGGTTGTCACCATGGCTTCGATCGTTGAAAAGGAGAGCAATAAAAACGATGAAAAGCCCGTCATTGCAGGGGTTTACATCAACCGGCTGAAACTGAAAATCCCGCTGCAGGCCGACCCCACGGTCATCTATGCCTGGAATGATGTCACCATCCGGCGGGTGCTGAAGGTTCACACGCAGTTAAAATCGCTCTATAACACCTACCTGCACACCGGTCTGCCTCCCGGGCCTATCTGTCTACCCTCGGTCGCCTCGGTTGATGCGGTACTTCACGCACCCAGCCATTCCTATCTCTATTTTTGCGCAAAGGAGGATCTCTCCGGATCGCATAATTTTGCCACTACGCTGGATGAGCACAACCGGAATGCCAAACGGTATCAGAAGGCCCTGGATAAGATGAAGATAAAATGAAAATCCCTCCCCTCGCCGCAGCCTGGCTGATCGTTCTTTTGTTCCCTGTCTGCCTTTGCCGGCCAGGAGTGACTGCTGCTCAAACAGCTGTCCAGGTCAGCCCCGATACCGCAGTCGTGCACAAAGGGAGGCTTACAGGTATTATTGTGGCTGAAGGGACATTGTATGTGGCATCGCTTTCGGGCCTCTACTTTGCCTGGTATAAAGATTATCCCCAATCGGGGTTCCACTTTTTTAATGATAACGGCGAATGGATGCAGGTCGACAAATGCGGACATGCGATTACCGCCTATTATATCACCAGCATTGGATATTCCTCATACCGATGGGCCGGCGTCAATGAAAAAGCTGCAACCTGGTACGGCGGGCTGCTTGGCTTTGCCTACATGCTCAACATCGAGATCCTCGACGGATTTTCGTCGGAATGGGGTTTTTCAGTGGGCGACTTTACCGCCAACACCCTTGGCTGTGCCGCATTTATCGGGCAGCAGCTTGCATGGCATGAACAGCGGTTCATCCTGAAATATTCCTTCCACCAGACCCAGTATGCCCAGTACCGTCCCGACCTGCTGGGCGACAACCTGATCCAGCATATGATCAAGGACTATAACGGCCACTCCTACTGGCTTTCGGGGAACATCTCCTCCTTCCTTCACAAGGGTACCAAATTCCCGAAATGGCTGAATATAGCGGTGGGCTATGGTGCCGAAGGGATGACAGGCGCCTTCAGCAACAGCGTCTCAAACAACGGGACTCCCATCCCTGAATTTCAAAGGTACCGCAAATTCTTCCTTTCAGCCGACGTGGATCTGAGCCGGATTCCGACAAAGTCAAAGCTGCTGAAGGGAATTTTCAGTGTCCTCGGCTTTATCAAGATCCCCGCCCCTGCCCTGGAATACAATACCCTCGGGCAATTCAAATTTCATCCGGTTTATTACTGACTTCAAAAGTACAACGATCTTCCCCTTGTGGCTGCCAGTCAGTCCCTGAGGGAGTGGCCTTTTTAACAGGGCGGAACACCGGTTTTGCAATTCTGGTTAATTCACGTACCTTTACCTTTTTGTTCGAAGATTATGAAGATCTTACCTGCATCCCTCATACGGGAAGCCGATGCCTATACCATCAAACACGAACCTGTCGCCGATATCGACCTCATGGAACGGGCTGCTGGCCGCTGTTTTGAATGGCTGCGATCCAACATCGCCCTGAACCGGAGGATCCTCGTATTTTGCGGTTCGGGCAACAATGGCGGCGACGGGCTGGCCATTGCCAGGATGATGGCAGGGGCGGGATACAGGGTGGAGGTGTTTGTTTTTGCCAGCCCCGAAAAGATGTCGGCAAGTTGCCGGATCAATTTTCATCGTTTGCAGGAATCTGCTGGTTCATCCATGTGTAGCTGCACCCTGGCGGAGCATGATGAAGTTTTACCTGTGGTATCAGAGGCTGATGTTATCCTCGACGCCCTGTTTGGCAGCGGCCTGACAAGGCCAGTTGAGGGACTGCCGGCAGATGTGATCGGTCATATCAACGCAAGCGGCGCGCTGGTGGTGGCCATTGATGTTCCCTCCGGCCTGTTTTGCGACACCACGACCCTCCATGGGAATAACAAAGCGGTGATCCGGGCTGACTATACCCTCACCTTTGCACCACCCAAACTGGCCTTTTTCTTTCCCGAAAATGATCCCTTTGCCGGCGACTGGCAACTGTTGGATATCGGACTGATGCCTGATTTTATAGCGTCGGCGGCAGTGAGAAACTTCATGCTGGAGAAGGGTGATGTAATGCCCCTTCTTAAAAAGCGAAACAGGTATGCCCACAAAGGCACCTTCGGACATGCCCTGCTGATCTGCGGCGCAACCGGGAAGATGGGGGCCGCCGTTCTGGCCGCGCGGTCGTGCCTGCGCTCGGGACCCGGGTTGGTAACCGTATGTGTTCCCAGGTCGGGGACGGGTATTTTACAAACAGCCGTTACTGAAGCTATGCTGGTGATTGACGACGATCCTGATTTTTTTACAAAAGTGCCGCCCCTGGGAAGCTACAGCTCCATCGCCACCGGTCCCGGGATAGGCACATCCGAAACGACTGCTCAGGCGCTGAAGATCCTTATACAGGAGTCGCCTCTCCCGCTGATCTTTGATGCGGATGCCATCAACCTGATAGCGGTTAACCGGACTTGGCTCGGGTTTATCCCGAAAAATTCCATTTTCACGCCCCATCCCAAAGAATTTGAACGGCTGGCGGGTAAAAGCAGCGACGATTTTGACAGGAACCAGCGTCAGCGCGATTTTTCCTATAAATTCGGGTGTTATGTCGTGTTAAAGGGCGCCCATACCGCCATTACCACCCCCGACGGCCGCTGCTTCTTCAACACCACCGGCAACCCGGGAATGGCCACGGGCGGCAGCGGCGACGTGCTTACAGGGATCATTGCAGGGCTTATGGCCCAGGGTTATTCTTCGCTGGAAAGCTGCCTGCTCGGGGTATATTTACATGGACTGGCGGGCGATATCGCCGCCTCCGCCAAAGGATTTGAGGCACTTGTAGCCAACGACATCACCGATAACCTGGGAACTTCATTTCAATCATTATATGGAAAACTTTGAGAAAGACCTGCTGGCCAACATGGTCATTGCACCCTATCTGCAAAAGGCTACTGCGCTGCGTGGCGTAAAAAGGTATGTTGGCGGGAACCAGTTTCGCCATGCCTTTGCGACCTTTGCGATCCTGATCGATTATCATTATACCGATCCTGTTCTGTTGAAGGCATCGGTCATTCATGATTTAATCGAAGATGTAAAAAATACCACTCATGAGGAAATCAGGGGAATCGACCATAACGGACCTGCCGTGCTTGCCCTGGTACTTGAGGTTTCGCGGCAGAAACCCGAATCGAAGGAAGAGTTTCTTAAAAGGATATTGACACAGGGTTCTACCCTGGCCAAAGTACTCAAATGCGCCGACCGTATCAGCAACCTCACCGATCTCCATCCCGATATCTTTGACAAGGAATACATCAGGAATATGATCGCCGATACCAAGAAATGGGTTGTGCCGATGGCCGAACAGGTCAACACCGACATGCTCTTTGAATTACAGGACCTGATCAAACGCCGCGAAACGAATATGAAGTTTTCCTCCACACTCTGGCCGCTGAAACGACGCGATTAGGCTGGCACAGCCTCGGGTTCCTCCACGATGTCGGCCTCCACCCTGAGATTATCGATGATGAAATTCTGGCGCTCCAGGGTGTTCTTGCCCATATAAAAGGTAAGTACATCCAGAACGGCCGACTCGCGGGTCAGGATGACCGGGTCGAGACGGATATCCTTGGCAATAAAATATTTGAATTCATCGGGAGAGATTTCACCAAGTCCCTTAAAGCGGGTGATCTCGGGATTTACGCCGCATTTTTCCATGGCCGTGAGCTTCTCCTGCTGTGAATAGCAGTAAAAGGTCTTCTGCTTGTTGCGGACCCTGAACAGCGGGGTTTGAAGGATGTAGAGATGGCCGTTGCGCACCAGGTCGGGATAAAACTGCAGGAAAAAGGTAAGCAGCAACAGCCGGATGTGCATGCCATCCACATCGGCATCGGTGGCCACCACTACATAATTGTACCGAAGGTTTTCGAGCCCCTCCTCCAGGTTCAGGGCAGCCTGCAGGAGGTTGAACTCCTCGTTTTCATAAACCACCCGTTTGCTCAGGCCAAAGCAGTTAAGTGGCTTTCCCTTGAGGCTGAAAACCGCCTGGGTGTTGACATCCCTGGCCTTTGTGATTGAACCGCTGGCAGAATCACCCTCGGTGATGAAGATGGTCGATTCGTAACGGCGGTCGTCGGTATTGTTGTAATGGATGCGGCAATCGCGCAGTTTCTTGTTGTGCAGGCTTACCTTTTTAACGCTCTCCTTGGCAATTTTTTTTATGTTGGCCCACTCCTTCCGCTCCTTTTCGCTCTGCATGATCTTGCGCAGCAGGGCTTCGGCCGTATCGGGGTTCATATGCAGGAAATTGTCAAGCTGTTTTTTGACAATATCCATGACATAATTCCGGATGGTGATTCCGTCGGGCTCGACATGCACCGATCCGAGTTTGGTCTTGGTCTGCAATTCAAACACAGGATCCTGGACCTTGATGCTGAGGGCGGCGATCAGGGAGGCCTTAATATCGTTGGTATCAAAATCTTTTTTGTAGAATTCCCGGATGGTCTTCACCAGCGCTTCGCGGAAGGCGGCCTGGTGGGTCCCCCCCTGCGTGGTATGCTGCCCGTTGACGAAGGTATAATACTCCTCGCCATAAACTTCGCAGTGGGTGAAGGCGCATTCAAAATCGCCGTCGCGCAGGTGGATGATGGGATAAATTACCGGCGTGTCGATATAGCTGTTTAAAAGGTCGAGCAGGCCGTTCTGGGCATGAAACCGCTCGCCGTTGAAGATGATGGTCAGCCCGTTGTTGAGGAAAACGTAGTTCCACAACATTTTCTGCACATATTCGGGGATGTAGTGGTATTTGCCAAAGATATCCTCGTCGGGAATAAAGGTGATGATGGTGCCCGACCTCATCTCCACAGGTTTTTCAGGCTCATCGGTCACCACATCGCCGCGGTGGAATTCCACGATGCGGGTCCTGCCTTCGCGGATGGCCTGTACCTTGAAGAAGGAGGAGAGGGCATTGACAGCTTTTGAACCTACCCCGTTCAGCCCGACAGCCTTTTTGAAGACCTTGGAATCGTACTTGGCACCGGTGTTGATCTTGGAGACGCACTCTACCAGCTTTCCGAGCGGAATTCCGCGCCCGTAATCACGCACGCATACCTGCTGCTCCTTGATGGTGACCTCGATGGTTTTCCCGTAATTCATCACGAATTCATCGATTGAGTTGTCAAGGATCTCCTTGATCAGCACATAAATTCCGTCGTCGGGAGAAGAACCGTCGCCGAGTTTTCCGATGTACATTCCTGGCCTCAGGCGAATATGTTCACTCCACTCCAGCGAGCGGATGCTGTCTTCTGTATATGTTTCCACGTTACTCATTATCCCATCCCCTGTTACCCGGCAAAGATAGGGGAAAGGCCTGTAAACACTGTGTGATTCCCTGAAAAATTACAATTAAGTTATCCACAGGTCGCGGGAAATGACTTACTTTGCAGACTGCTAAAATGTTAACAGATATAATCATATGACACTGGTATTAAAGGAACTAAAGGATCAGATCGGGTGGATCACCCTGAATCACGACGCAAAAAAGAACGCACTGAGTATCGACCTGCTGACGGAATTGCTGCAGGCGCTCAAATCACTGAAGGAGGAAAAGGCCAGGGTTGTGATCATCCGCGCCAACAAGGGGATGAAGGTATGGTCGTCGGGCTTTTTTATCGACGAACTCCCGCGCGACGGCAGCGACCCGCTTGCTTATGACAACCCCCTGCAGAAGGTGATCCGTGCCATCCAGGGCATCCCGGTTCCGGTCATCGCCATGGCCGAGGGAAGCATCTGGGGAGGCGCCTGCAATGTGGCTTTTGTGTGCGACATGGTGATCGGCACCCGGGACACCTGCCTGGCCATCACGCCTGCCAAGATCGGCGTACCTTACAACACCTCGGGTATCCTGCAGTTCCAGGATATCATCGGATCCCATATCGTGAAGGAGATGTTTTTCACAGCCGAACCGATCAGCGCCGAAAAGGCCCTTGCCCTGGGGATCATCAACCACCTGGTCGACGCCGGCGACCTGGAGAACTTCACCATCAGGCTGGCCAACAAGATCATCGCCAACTCCCCGCTGAGCATCCAGGTGATCAAGGAGCAGCTCAACATTTTAGGCAATGCCCTGCCGATGACCCCCCAGACCTTCGAACATATCGACATGCTGCGCCGGATCGCCGGCACCAGCAACGACTACCTGGAGGGTATCAAAGCCTTCTATGAGAAACGTAAACCTGTTTTCATAGGCGAATAACCGCACCGGGTCACGCGCTGCGCTTCGCGATTTTCTTCAACTCCCCCGCCAGCAGGCTGATCTCAGCCTTCGTGAGCAGGAAATCGCGCAAACCGATCTTCGTCATCCGTGAGAATATGATGAATTGATAAAGGGCCAGGGCGGTGTAGGAGAAGGTGGCGGCAATGCCGGCGCCCATGATCCCGTACGAGGGGATCAGGATCAAACCAAGGACGATGGTGAATACCAGGCCGATGGCGGAACTGATGGTGTTGTGATAGGGTTTGTTGATGGCGGAGAAGAAACCGCTGAAGATCATCGATACACTCAACGCTACGATGCCGAACGAAAGGGAGGCGATGACCAGCTTCACATCACCGAAACGGGGCGAGAAGATCATCGTGAAGACAAACCGGGGGATCAGCAGCATCAGCGCCATGGCAATGGCAGTCACGGCCCAGGCAATCTTCGCGAAAGTCAGGGTGAGACGGGCTGAGTAATCAAAATTCATTTCATTCGAAAGCCTTGAATACTGTACGGTGCCCAGGCTCCGGCTGATCAGCCAGAGGCCTTCGGCCAGTTGCATCCCCAGCGACAGGATACCGACCGCTGCCCGGCCCGAAAAATAATCCACGAACTTCAGGCTGAGCCTGTAATTCATCGTCTGGAACAGGTTTGCGAACTGGACATAGGTCCCGAACCGGAAGATCTCGCAAAGCAGTGTCTTCATGCCGATAAGCGGCACTTTTTTAAAGGAGGGCCAGAGTTTCACAAGACTGAATACCAGCGCAACGCCATAGGATATCAGGATGGGCCAGTAATAGCTCATCACATCATACCGGCGGATACCGAACAGGATCAGCAGCAGGATGAGAAAAAGGAGGATGCTCTGCACCAGGCTGATGATATTGAAGGTATTGACCTTTTCAAGGCCCAGCAGCAGCATGTAGTGAACCGAGGTAAATGACATGACCAGGGCAAGGACGATCACGGGAGTAAAATAGCCTGCAGGGATCATCTCGATGATAGGGAAGACCCTGCCGATGGCCAGCATGAGGAAGGCGCCGGCCAGGGTGATGAAAAAGGTCCAGATATAGGCCGGGATGAAGAGTTTGTAAATCCCTGTGCGGGGGGTCATATAGATCAGCGCCGCGCCGGCCACGAAATTGGTAAAAAGCTGGATGATGGCAACCGAGAAGATGATCAGGCTGATCGTGCCCAGGTTCTCGGGCCCGAGGTAATGGGCATTGAGTATCCAGGTGCCTACGGCGATCACCGCCGTCAGCAGCTTTGTGCCAATGGTTCCCATAACCTTCTTAAACATCCTGCGATCTCCTTTTCATTAACTTGAAATGCAACTGGTCCGTGAAAAAATGATAGTTGAACCTGAACCGTTTGCCATCCAGAACCGTAAACGTCCCGACCGCTGACAAAGTATGCAATCCCCTGTTCCAGAGACTGTCAGGCACCGGTTCTACCAGGTTCTCCTGCTCTTCTACGAACTGGTCGGCAGTAAGCCTTACGACCTTATTGATGACAGTTCGGCCACCATAGGTCACCGAACAATCCTGGGCGGGACGGTAGAGTATTCCCTTGTGAATAAAGGGAGTCCCCGCAGGGCGGGCCGACCTGATATCGATCTTCACAGGGTTGCATGCATGAGGCTGGTACGGGCCTTCCAGATCTTTTGAATAGAAAAGGTACAGATGAGAGTTGGAGTGCTCTTTCATTGTAAAGGAGAGCCACCAGAGACCATCGTACAAGAAAACCGTCGGGTCGACAGCCTGTACCTTGTCGAGAAGAATCCTGTCAGGGAAAAACCTGCCTGTCATCCTGTCGCGGTGGTAAAGGGTGATGGTCCCCGACTGATAGGATTCCGGGATGCAGTAAACTTCACCCTCATACTCAGCAACATAGGGATAGGAAAGGTGGTAGCCGTTGCCGGTCATACACGGAGATGGAGCGTAAACGGGGAGCGGAGGCGGGAAACCATGGGTTTCACCCTCAGAGAGTGACGGGAAGGCGCCGGGCGACAGGATGAACTCTGAAATGACGGCTTTGCCATTGGCATAGCTGAACTTTTCAGCGAGAATATGCAGTTTTTCATCGACAGTGAAGCCTGAAGGGTCGGCCAGGTAGGTGCCTTTGGCCATCACGGGGAACCAGCGGATATCGCTGCTTTTAAGGATCACGTTGCCAAGGGCGATCTCAGGCAGGGGATGGTCAACGATCCCGATATTCCAATCCTCCGAGCGGAAGAGACCGGCATAATGAAATGAAATCTTGTTCCGGAAGAGTTTCAGCAGGAACAGAAGCATATTCCCGTTGCCGGGAAGTTTATAGACCGGTGCGCTGGTTTCACTTTTCAGGAATTGGGTTGGGGCCTTCGTTGCGATCATCCCGGCGACCATAGCCGGCCAGGATGAACTGACTGAAAAAAGTTGTTCAAGATTACCCCGGTATGAATGGCGGATGGTTTTCAGATACCCCTTTTTCAGGATGATCCCCCCGTCGAGTTTATCGGTAAGTTGCTGCAGGATGGCGCCATTGACAGGATCCCCGTTGAATATCTCCCAGAAACCTGCTGGTCCGCCGCGGTATTTCACCTCGTCGCCGTGGTGAAACGACCATACGCCAAAACGGGCAGTTGTTAAAATATCCCCCCGGATGATATTAAAACCGAAACGGAGTATAAAATCAAGGTTGCAGTTCCTGATAACAGCAATATCCCTGTCTTCGAAATATTCGGAATATCCCTGCTGTCTCACCCGGCATTCCAGCCGTTGTATCCCGGTCATATCAAGGGCCAGGTCAACAGGCTTTCGGGCCGATGGTTTAAACAGCCTGTTTTCGAGGAAGGTGAAGAGAAACACGCGCCAATCCCTTTTCAGCAGGCTTTTAACCTTTGAAATCGGGGGAGGTGTCCGGGGATCGGTGATCAGCAACACGGGCCGGTGCCCTCCGGCCATCAGTTCCAGCAGCGCATCGGCCTGCCAGCGCTGGAAAACAGCGCCGCTGCACATGATCCCAAACCGCAGGGAGGATGACTTTTCTATTTCAGGGCTCGGCTGCATTCAGGTAATGGCTATTTGTCAATGTTTTTTATCCAGAACTTTCCGGTAAACCGCCAGCAGTTGTGCGCCTACAGACTCCGGATCGAATTTCCCTTCTGTAGCTGACCGTACCTGTTGGCGGTCGTAAGTACGACAACTGTCAACCATGGTATTGAGCGCTGCGGTCATGGCCGCCTCATCTTCGGGCGGCACAAGCAACCCGTTATTTTCATTGATGATGGCAGGGGCAACACCAACGGAGGTGGCAACCACTGGGACGCCGCAGGCAAGGCTTTCGATCACCACGGTGCCAAAGGTCTCATAACGGCTCGAAAGGACCGAGAAGTCGGCGCCGCCCAGGAGCCCGGCCAGTTCCTCCTCTGTTTTCACGCCGGTAAAGAATACCATTGAATCGAAAAGCCCAAGGTGTTCGGCATATTCCATCATCTCAATCCATCCGGGTCCTTCGCCAACCATCATACAACGGAAGTCCTGTCGCAATTGGGAGAGCGCCTTTACCGAACGAAGGAAACCCGAAATATTTTTTGATTTATCCTCAAAGCAGGAGATATGAACGATGGTTCTGACCGGATCGGCCTGGATGGCAAATACAGGCTGAAAGATCGTCGTGTCGACCACATTGGGAATTACATAATATTCAGGGTTTAAAAGGTTGCACCGCTTCATGGCATCCTTTAATTCAGCGGATACAGCCACCACGGCGCCGGCCCTCTTTACGACGAAGGAGGTAAGCAGTTTCCGGAGCCATCCCTGGTAGGAGTTGTTCGCGGGAAAATACCTGGACCAGTGTTCCGAAATGACCAGCGGAATATGCTGCTTCCTGCTTACCTTCCATCCGATGAACCCCATCCGGGTGAGTACGTGAGCATGGACCAGGTCGGGCTCAAACTGCCGGATGCTGTGGATCGCCTTCAGATTAGCCCTGTAAAACTTCCACAGGTTCAGCGCCTTGGCAAAGAACCCTGATTTAACTCCTGTTGTTTTATAGTATACCCGAAGCACCCTCACCTGGTTTTCTTCGCTGAACTCGGCCTCATACTGATTCGGGCATTCCGGATCGGGATGAACATAAATCACCGCCACATCGCAAAAGGGGGTAATGGCCTCCGCCTGACGGCGGATAAAGAGGCCCGGCATCGGATCGTAACGGTTGGGATACCATTTAGGTAAAAAAAGAACCCTGATCTTTCTCTCCATTTCGGGAATGTTTGGGTTAGTTAATGGAACCTTCCGGCCTTTTATTATCGTGCAAAGTTAAACTGTTCAATAGTTTCAACAGCATTTTTCAACCGGCGCTCCCCTGTCCCGCGAACCACAGCAAAGGGAAATTTTCGCGCGGAGAGTTCCCGGTAATAGAGATCAAACAGGAACTGCCGCTGGTCGGGATGTTCGCGCAGGGGGTCGTATTGCCACGGCAGATCGATGTCGCACAGAAGGTAAAGGTTATACCGGTGGTTTTCAAGGGCATCCAGTATCCAGGGATCACACCATTTGTACTTCACCTCGCTCCAAATCTTGGTCACCAGCATCTCTGTATCACAAAACAACATGGAGGTTGCCTTTTCCTCCCGGATGGCCTCACGGGCAAGCTGACCGCGGGCGATCAGGGCAATATCCTCCTTTTCATAGGGATGGCCGAGGCTGTCGAGATATTCGCGGGCATATTCGGGAACCCATACGGTTTTGTAATAGGCAGCCAGCAGCTCTGCGAGTACTGATTTTCCTGTGGATTCTGGGCCGGTAACCGCAATTCTGGCGATCATCCTACCAGTTTTGTTTTCCATTCGCGGAATCCGAAGATGGCGATCAGGGTAAAAACGAGATACTGGAAACTGCTGAAGTAGAGCCCCTCCCATGCACAAATCCCGATCATAGCCGTATCGGCAGCAATCCAGAGGATCCAGTTTTCGATCTTTTTACGTGAGAGCAGCCATTGTGCCACCATGTAAACGGCGGTGGTCAGCGCATCCCAGGTGGGGATCGGGCTGGTGGTGTAACGAACCAGGACAATCCTGATAATGATGAAAAAGAGCAGGATAGCCAGGCTGTTCATTACGATTCCTTTCGGGGAGCACCGGGAGATCCTGATGGTTTCGTCGTGGCAGTCCTTCCGGGTCCAGCTGTACCAGCCATAGGCGCTCATCACGAAGAAGAAGCCGTTGATAGCCGCGTTGGCATAGAGTTTTGAGGCAAAGAAGATATAGACGTAGATCAGCACATTGACAATGCCGAAGGGGAATGCCAGTACGCTCTCCTTTTTCATACACCAAACGCAGATCAGGCCGAATGCGACTGCAATCAGTTCGATAAAGCTTGTCTGGAAAGGGCCAATTTGTAAAACCGAAGTAAGATCCATTGGTGCAAAGGTAATATTTAATGGACAAAGCCCCTGATGGTTGCAACCTTTTTCCGGAGGTGTTGCAAAAGGTATTACATTTGCATCAGCATCAAGGAATTCAGGCAAATATGTCCCATTTAGTACACTATCAGCTTCCTTTCATTGTTAACCTGCTGATCTTGTTGCTGTCTGCCAAACTGATGGGGGAGCTGGCAGAACGGTTCAGGATGCCATCGATGATCGGTGAGGTCATCGCCGGTGTCATCCTCGGACCATCCCTGCTGAACATCATCCCCTCCCCGGGAGAGATAAAAGTCATCGCCGAGCTGGGTGTTTTCATGCTGATCGTGCTGGCGGGGATGGAGATCGAGGTGGAGGAGATCCGGAACGCCATCCGCGGGAGGAACATGTGGATTGCCCTGCTCGGGTTTCTGGTGCCGATGGCCAGCGGTATCGCCATCGGGCTGATTTATCATTTTTCCAACACCTTTACCATATTCCTTGGTTTATGTATCGCCATCACGGCGTTGCCGGTGAGTATCCGCATCCTGATGGACCTGGGCAGGCTTAATACCGATGTCGGCCAGCGCATCATCTCCGCCGCCATCTTCAATGATATCATTGCGCTGCTGGTGCTGGGCGTCATCCTCGATTTCAATGATTCAACCAAGAATATCGAAGACCTTACCCTGTCGGTCCTGTTTACGATCCTGAAATTATGTGTATTCACCGCTGTTCTTATCGTTGCCTATAAATTTTTCAAACTTGCCAAGCGAAAGGTCAACGTGGTGAACCCTCGGGTACATAAATTTTTTCGTTACCTGCGGGGGAAAGAGCCGCTGTTTGCCTTTGTGATCCTGTTCGTGCTGATCTTTTCGAGTATTGCCGAACTGCTGGGGCTGCACTTTGTGGTCGGGGCCTTTTTCGGGGCGATCCTCATCCCGCGCAGTATGTTCGCCAACCGCGATTTCGAAAGGGTTCAACGCAGCATTTCCGGTATTACCATGGGCTTCCTGGCCCCGATATTTTTTGCCACGATGGGGATTGCCTTTAATATCCAATCACTTACTAACTGGAGTTTACTGCTGGTGGTCCTGGTTGCCTCTTTTTTCAGCAAGATCTTCGGAGGTTATCTGGGCGGACGGCTTGCCGGGTTAAATCGCAGCAAATCGGTTACCCTCGGACTGGGACTGAATGCCCGGGGGATCATGGAACTGGTCATTGCCAATATTGCATTGGCCAAGGGGTTCATCGATGTTCCCGTGTTTTCGATCCTGGTGCTGATGGCGCTGCTG
>CAIYQH010000426.1 GCA_903928285.1 uncultured Bacteroidales bacterium | reverse complement strand
TACCGGAAGATCTACAGGAAAGCCAGGCTAAGGGAATTTGCCCAGACCACGCTGATCACCATCATCGGAACAACGATTCTTTTTTTTACCCTCATTCTCGACGACAGGATTATCAACCAGCATACCTATATTGAATTCTTTTTTATCCTGCTGATGCTCCATTTGTTTTTTACAGGTTCTTTCCGGTTTTTCCTTACCTCCCGTGCTGCCTACAAGATCCACTATAAAATTATCGGATTTAACACCATCATTATCGGCAGTAACGGAAATGCCGTGTCGATTTACAACGAAATTGAAAACCAGGAAAAATCTTCGGGGAATAAATTTGTTGGTTTTATCAATGTTGAAGGATACAGTCAGTATAAGCTATCCGAATCAATCCCCCACCTGGGCGGGTTACAGGACCTCAACAGGCTCGTGAAGGAACTGGCCATCGAAGAGGTCATCATTGCCATTGAACACTCGGAAAACCATACCATAGAAAACATTATTACCCAACTTGAAGATACAGCGGTGGTAATTAAAATCATACCGGCAATGCAGGACATTCTCATGGGGTCGGTTAAGACAACCTCTATTTTTCATGCCCCTCTTATTCAGATCTATCCCGACTTAATGCCTGACTGGCAAATGTCGCTTAAACGCATCCTCGACCTGGTGATTTCAATTTTTTGCCTGATCCTGCTGGCTCCTGTGATGATAATTACTGCAATCATCATCAAGGTTACCTCCCAGGGACCCGTTTTCTTTTCTCAGGAACGGATTGGGATTAAAGGGAAACCCTTTACCATGCACAAGTTCCGTACGATGTACAAGGATGCGGAAGACAATGGACCGCAGCTGTCCTCCAAGAATGATCCGAGGATAACCCGTTTTGGCAGGTTCCTGAGGCAATTCCGTGTTGATGAGATTCCCCAGTTTTACACTGTTTTAAAAGGCGATATGAGCCTCGTCGGGCCCCGTCCAGAACGACAGTATTATATCGACCTCATTACCCAGGAGGCGCCCCATTACCGGTTACTTCATAAAGTCAAGCCAGGCATTACATCGTGGGGCCAGGTGAAGTATGGCTATGCCGAAAACCTTGAACAGATGGTCGAACGCCTTAAGTTCGACATCCTCTATATAGAGAACATGTCGCTGGCCATGGACTTTAAAATTTTAATCTACACCATCCTGATCATTATCCAGGGTAGGGGAAAATAGAAGGTCCTCCAGTTTTCCCATGATTTCGGTTGCTTTCCCTTTCAAAAAAATATCTGTTACTTTATTGGTATAAAGACTTGGTTCGGGGTTTATCTCGATGATGGTTGCCCCGTATTCTTTTGCCATCAGCGGAATCTGGTTGGCAGGCATAACCTCCCCGGTCGTGCCGATTATCAGGAAAACATCTGAAATAGTTGCCGCTTCATAAGCCGCAGCCAGTGGCATCTGTGGAATTGACTCGCCGAAAAATACAAAATCGGGCTTCAGGATTCCCCCGCATTCCCGGCAGGTGGGAGGGAGATGGTCGATGCTGATCTGCCCGGCCAGGTATTCGCGCCTGCAATGCAGGCAACGGAGATTTTTGGAGTTCCCGTGGAACTCATAAACCATGTGGGATCCGGCTTCCTGGTGGAGATTATCGATATTCTGCGTGATGATGCGCCCCAGCATTCCCTCCTTTTCCATCCGTGACAAGACAAGATGGGCCTTGTTAGGTTTTGCCGAATTGAAAAAATCGTAAAATATCTCGTTTATCACGACCCATGATCCTGCCGGATCAGCTAAAAAGCGGCTGATGTCGAGCACAGACGGGTCGTATTTGCTCCATAATCCGTCACCCCCGCGGAAGGGAGGGATACCGCTTTCCACAGAAATTCCCGCGCCTGTAAAGGCCGTGGTAAACCTCGATTTTTTCAGGATCAGAGCTGCTTCAGTGATTTTCTTTTTCATCCGGATGAGAAGTTTGTGCCAGGTTAATTATTGCATCCTGGGGCATCTTTCGGGCCTTGTATGTTATTCCGGCATTCCAAGTGGCGGAATGAACCGCCACTTGGAACGCCGGAAAAGCACAAATGTCATATTATAAAAACACAGCCGACAATATGGACTTATTTAAGCCATTTGTCAAGCCAGTTATAAAAAGTACGCTGCCAAAGGATTCCATTTTGTGGTTTCAGCACCCAATGGTTTTCATCCGGGAAGTAGAGGAATTCGGCGGGAATGCCACGCAGTTTGGCTGCATTGAAGGCCTGCATTCCCTGTGTTGCCACTATCCGGTAATCAAGTTCTCCATGGATAACCAGGATCGGTGTGTCCCAGTTCTGAATGAATTTGTGGGGCGAATTTGCGAAGGAACGCTGGGCAGTTTTGTTGTTTTTGTC
>CAIYQH010000425.1 GCA_903928285.1 uncultured Bacteroidales bacterium | reverse complement strand
CTGACCCGAGCAGACCCACACCTCCCCTATCAGGACATCAGGAAGGATGATCGTATTCCCTCCTTTAATTGTAAGGGTATATGGCCCACCTGCCTTTCCTGTCGGGATCCTTACAAGCCATTTCCCCGATGGCCCGGTTACGGTAGAAAACTGGTCGGTAAACCAGTCTGATGTAATGGTGATTTTCTCGCCGGGGGTTGCCCATCCCCATATCTTTACAGTTGATTGCTGCTGCAACACCATCCCCGGGGAAAGGATGGAAGGCAGTTTGATCATGGCCCATCCCGGGTTCGTTGTCATGAACAGGAAAAAAACAAGGAGAAATTTCAGTCGTTTCATAAAAGCAGATATTTTATTTTCCCTGATTTGATTGATCGGAATCAAACCAGTAGATATTCATCTTATTGTAAATGACCTCTCCCCTGACCCTCCCCTTGAATGAGAGGGAGAAGGTTTGTCGAGGATAGCATATAACCGCTGATCTTAGGATCAATCAGTTTCCCTAAAGGCCGGGGCAATAGTCGGGGGCCTGATTCAGAACCTATAGCAATATTATGAAAAAATGGGATTGTTTCTGCAATTTAAAAACTCACTATCTTTGTCTGTCGATAAGAGAACCGGCAGCAAAACTGCCCGCAAACCGAGACCAATGAATCCGCAATTACACAAGGTACTGATTATAGTTTTTCTGTTCATTTTCATAACGGATGGTTTGAAAGCCCAGGAGGCAAAACCTTCCACCAGTGAAGCTGTGTTTAACGTGGTAGCTACCAGCAAAAGCGGTAAACCGCGACAGGGTGAAATCATCTCACTGGTGAGCAAATCATCAAAAAAGAGCTTCCAGTGAACGACCAGCGCGGACGGGAAATGCACCATCACCATTCCATCCAATGACAAGTACGACATCTATTACAAGTATTTCAGTCAGCAGGTCAGGTATCACGACATCGACGTTCCCGGCGGAGATCACCGCATGACCTATACCTTCAGCATGAAGTACGATCCTCCGAAAACCTATACCCTGAAGAATGTCTTTTTCGACACCGGCAAGGCGACGCTCAGATCCGAATCCAATGCATCCCTGAATGAGCTTGTCGATGCATTAAAGCTCAAATCCGGCATGTTTATTGAAATTGCAGGTCACACCGACAACGTTGGAACATCTGCCGCAAACGTGGTACTTTCCTCCGGCAGGGCAAACGCCGTGCGTGACTACCTGGTGAAAAACGGGATCGCACCTGCCAGGGTAAAAGCCAAAGGGTACGGCGAAACGCAGCCGGTTGCCGATAATTCAGCGGAGGATGGACGCCAGCAGAACAGGCGTACGGAAGTAAGAATATTAACCGATTAACCATGCGCCCTGAAATAATTGCTGCCAGCGAATACCACACTCCTGAAGATACGCCGCATCTCCTTTTGGACAGGATCACCTTCAATTCCAGGTTTGTTTTCACCCTGCTGTTCTTAAGAACCGTTTTCAGGTCACGTCGTCTTTCGCGCATGGGGGTTTACGATGCGCAGCACTGGATCAATTCTTCACACGATATCTTTACGGATGTGGAGCGTTGCGGCGGGCGCTTCCATATCACCGGGCTCGATAATATCAGGAATTGCAAAAAACCGGTGATCTTCCTGAGCAATCACATGAGTACGCTCGAAACCATGATCCTGCCCGGGATCATCCAGCCTATGACCAACGTGACGTTCGTGGTGAAGGATGCCCTGGTAAGGCATTGGGCTTTCAAGGATGTGATGTTGTCGCGCAACCCCATCGTGCTGAGCCGTTCCAATCCCCGCGACGATTTCAGGATTGTGATGGAACAGGGGCCTGACCGGCTGAAAAACGGCATTTCCATTATTATCTTTCCGCAAAGTACGCGCCGCACCGAATTCCTTCCCACGGAATTCAACTCCCTGGGAACCAAACTGGCAGCCAAAACAGACGTGCAGATAGTACCTATTGCCGTGAAAACCGACTTCTGGGGTTTCGGAAAATTCTCCAGTTACCTGGGCCCGATCGACCGCAAAAAACCTGTTCACATCGCCTTTGGCGAGCCTCTCGATGTTACCGGGTCCGGCAAGGAGGAGCACAGAAAAATCATTGAGTTCATCTCCAGCCACCTGGAACAGTGG
>CAIYQH010000424.1 GCA_903928285.1 uncultured Bacteroidales bacterium | reverse complement strand
CGAGGTTACGCTCACCACCAGCCACCCGGCCGGGAAGACGCGGGGAATCCTGATATCCACCGAGGCGTCGATCACGTCGTCGCCGGTATGCATCAGGCTTCTCAATGGCACTTCATAGGTGGGGCTGAACTCCGCGCCGGCAAGGGCCACAAACGATTTTTTGCCATCCAGCGCGAGCGAATCGCTGCACTGACGGTCATTGACATAGCCCCATTCCGGCAGAGAAGGTTCAAAAGTGTTGACAATGGTATAAAAATATTCATCCAGGGGTTTCCGGGGCTTAAGCCTTGAAAACAGGAAAAAATCGCCGCCTGCATAGGTTTTATGCTCCACAAGGCAGGGGAACTTTTCGAGGATCAGCCTGTAGGTTTCACAGCGGGAAGAGGCGATACAGCCAAATGCGAGGTAGTTGCCCCGGCATCGGTCCAGGTAAGCGAGCAGTCCGCCCCTTGGCGGGATCGACTGCAGATTTGCATAGGGGAGGCTGTCACATCCCAGTGTTTTCAGGTAATATTGCAGGATTTCCTTCTTGGCATCAAGGATCACGGCACAGTTCGCGCTGCCCAGCGAGTCGATCTTCCGTTTCGACTCCGCCACCATCTCCCGGTATGGGGAGATATAAAACAGGTTGTAATGCTGCCGTTCGCCGGCCAGGGAGGGGATGACCACAAGGGCTACCAAGGCCACCAGGACAGACTTGTTAAACGCCCGGGTGGTATTGATAAATCCGAAAAGAAGGTAAAGCAGGAAGGGAAAAGAGAAGATCAGCACCGAATACTGAAGCACCGAATTGCGGAAAACCGAATAGAAATACCCGGTGAAATAGGGAAGCAGGAACCATATGGCCGAGATGATCATGAATTTCCGCTTCACTGGGCTGCCTTCCTCATACCAGTAAATCCCCAGGCTGACCAGCAGGATCACCAGGAGATAGACAAATACCGAAAACTGGAAAACATACTGGATGTAGTCGAAGATGAAGTCGTACCGGGGTTTGTGAAGCCATCCCTCCACACCGCCCATGCCCAGCTGGGTGAAAAAGATCTGCAGGTGAGGCAGGTAGAGCAGGACGATCAGCAGTCCGGCAACCAGGTAGCTCCGTAAGGCTTGGCGTGGGAGGCAGAACAGCCCGGTAACCGCAACCATGGCGGCAAACAGCATGCTGAAGTGGTGGTTGTAGGTACAGAGCGACCCGGCAATTACATAGCCGGCAAGGTTCAGATAATATCTTCGTTGAGGGTAGAAGATCACCCTGGTCCAGAACCAGACCATCGCCAGGCAGAAGCAGAGGCCGCTGGCATAGGGACGCGCGATCTGACTGTACATCACAGGGAACTGGAGGAAGGAGACGAAGGAGGCCGCCACCAGCCCTGCGGTGCTACTGAACCAGTTGCGGCCGATCAGGTAGGTCAGCCACACGGAGAGCGACCCGAAGATAATGAAGGGAGTTTTAACCACTGCCTCGGAGGAGCCGAAAAACTTCACCAGGTAAAACAGGAACACCTGTACCCCTGCCGGGTGCGTATCTACCTTAACCCCTTTGTCGATCAGCTCACCGAAGGAGGAAAACTGTGTCCTGAAAAGCGCGCTGAACTCATCGTAGGTAAAGGGAATATCCCACAGCCGCCAGAAACGCAGTATCGCCCCCGCAACCAGGATGGCCAGGAGCAGGGTGGTGTCGGCAACCCCGGGTTTCCTGAAAAAACGGTTAAGGATGGTCATGACTCCAGGCTTTTGGATTGTTGCGGATATACGACCTGACACGTTGCAATGCCTCTTCATCGCGGATGATCCGGTCATAAAAACGGCTTTGCCACACCGCGCGGCCTTTGGTGCCACGAACCGAATTGATTTGCCGCGATGAAAATGTTTTCAATGCCCGGACGAATTCAAATAACCCATGGTTTCGTGCGACGTGG
>CAIYQH010000423.1 GCA_903928285.1 uncultured Bacteroidales bacterium | reverse complement strand
TTGTAGTTTGTGCAAATAAAGTAGAAATAATGTTTTGGGTACTTATCAGGATACCTAAAAAATCAAAACCCGCTATTGAAGCGGGTTTTGAGATGATTTTGTGCCCGGAACAGGACTCGAACCTGCACATCCGTACGGATACTAGTCCCTGAAACTAGCGCGTCTACCAATTCCGCCATCCGGGCATTACATAGAACCTAATTCTCTGTACGAATGGGGGTGCAAAAGTAACAACTTTTTCCGAATTATAAAATTTAATTCTGCCGAACCTGTTTATTTTTTCGAATGCCCTCGATTATCAATGGGTCAATTTTCCTAAATTGCGGCCGAATTACCAACCAGGCTGTTTCCCCGTGAGGCAGCCACCGAGAAAAAATCAACCTGACAGAATTATGAAAAAACTACTCCCGGTTTTTCTTGTTTTCCTTGTACTGCATCTCTGCGCCTCAGCGGCGAAGAAGGACTCTGCAGTGATCATTCCCGCGCCGGTCCATAAAAATGTGATCAAGTTCAACCCGACTCCCCTGCTGTTGTGGAGCAGCAAAAACCTCACCTTCAGTTATGAACGGGTCCTCAATAAAAGGCAATCCATCTCCGTCATGATCGGATACCTCGAATTCCCAAGCCTTTTCAGGGATAACATTGCCAACCTGGTCAGCATCACCAGCAGGCAGAAGTGGGGGATAAACCTGGCCCTGGAATACAGGTTTTACCTGACCAGAAGGAATGTACGCCCCGTTCCCGACGGGATATACATTGCACCTTTCGCCAGTTATTACGGTTTCCATTTCAAGAATGGTCTCGACCTGATGAGAACCAACATCGACAGTGCGGGTCAGATCAAAGGGAACTTCTATGTTTTCAACCTTGGCGTGGAATTGGGATACCAGTTTGTCTTCTGGAAACGGTTTACCCTGGACTTTGTGCTGTTGGGCCCATCCGTGAGCTATTACGGAGGCGCAATTGACCTTACCGGGAATATCAACCTGTCGCATCTGAAAGAATACAATGAGAATTTTTATAACAGGCTTAAGGAGAAGTACCCGATGGTTACCGATTTTGTCATCAACAAATCCTTTAAACGGGAGGGAAAACTCGACCTCCTGGCAGTCGGGTTTCGCTATCTTATCCAGTTTGGATTTCATTTTTGATGGCGCCTGACCCAGTCACCCGGCATTCGCAAGGCTCAACGCGGTTGATGTTGTTATGGATGGCGCTGTTTTTCACGGCGTCGCCCTGTTTCAGAACCTATGCCCAGTTCACTGCGACCGGCGATTTTATCACCCGCGGGGAGCTTAACAATTTGCACAGGTCAGCGCCGGATACCATTAAAAACAAATCCTTCAATTTCCTGGGCAGCGCCGGGGTTGATCTCGGATTTACCCATCAAAAATATGCTGCCTGTCTGTCTTTGCTGGCCTCCTACACTTCGGGCGACAATTTATTTTCAATGGGCCGTATCAGGATATGGTCGGCCAATGCAGATCAGGCATGGTTCAGTTACCATTTCAGCGACCG
>CAIYQH010000422.1 GCA_903928285.1 uncultured Bacteroidales bacterium | reverse complement strand
GCGAAAAACAACCTTAATCCGGTTATTTCAACCTTTAGCATGAGTTACCTGGGTACCTACGATCTGGAAGGAAAGATGATTTTTTCGGTTTGCGACACATCTGGAAAAGGATTTGCGCTTACAGCCGGGCAGATTAAAGAACTTTTCTCCGGCAACAGCTATTTTGACAGCTTCCTTTTTCAAAATGGCAAACTCTTTGAGATCTTTGGTGGTACCGTTGTTCCTACTTATGATATTGCGCATCGCACGAAACCCAGCGCATACCTGATTGCAGCTGTATCCTGGAACCAGTCTTACCGTACCGAAATTGAAAAGGCGACCGGGTTGACGCTTGAAATTCACCAGCACGATCCAGCCAACCCGGTTCAATCCATTACTGAACAACAGGCGGGACTCTGCCAGGAGCTTCCCGGCATGAACGGAACCCATCCCGGTTATCTTAAGTTTATCCGCACCGACCATATTGCGACCGACCTTAATGCACTCGGTTATTTAGCCATTTTTGGCTCATTGTTCCTGATCATCATCTGCCTGGTTTTTTTCTATTGCGTAAACAGGTGGGTGTCTGTACCGCTTAAACAGATCACCAGGAGCCTGTCGAGCGGGGAAATAGGTTCTGCCAAGGATTTTCTCGATAAGCAGAATGAATTTGGCGATATCGCGCGGCTGATGCGGAAATATAATACCCAGCAGCTTGCGCTTGTCAGTAAAATAGCCGAGAAGGAACAGGCAGACCATCAGATAAAAAGATTATCTACCGCCGTCGAACAAAGTGCCAACACGATCATCATTACCGACCTGAACGGCACCATTGAATATGTTAACCAGCGGTTTACCGAAGTTACAGGTTACACATCGGCTGAAGCCCTTGGCCAAAGTACCCGGATCTTAAAATCAGGCGTGCAGGATGATGCCTTTTACCAAAACCTATGGGCAACCATTTCATCGGGTAACGAATGGAAAGGAGAGATCAACAACAGAAAGAAAAACGGTGAACTTTTCTGGGAATCGATCAGCATTGCACCGATCAAAAACCAGGAGGGAGCCGTTACCAGTTATATTGCCATAAAAGAGGATATTACCGAACGGAAACAGACCGAAAAGGAACTCCGGGAATCAAAGGAATTTGCCGAGTTGCTGTATAAAGTGATCCCCAGCGCCTTGTTTACCGTTGATCTCAACCAGAACATTACAAGCTGGAATGCCCAGGCGGAGGCAATTACGGGATTTACCAAACAGGAGATGATCGGAAATTCCTGTTTTACCTTCGCCGATTCCCCCTGCAATGACCGTTGCGGCCTTTTTGACGCTGCTGTTACCAAGCCTATCCATAGCCGCGAATGCAGTATCCGTAACAAATCGGGCCAGACCCTGATTATATCAAAAAATGTAGATCTGCTGAAGGATCCGGCAGGGAATGTCATCGGGGGGATCGAAAGCTTTGAAGATATTACCGAACGGAAAACTGTTGAACAAGCGCTCTTTGACAGTAACCAACGGTATTCGACCCTGGTACATAAACTTCCCGACCTTATCCTGATCCACCGCAACGGGCTGATCCTGTTTGCTAATGATGCAGCCCTTACCGTGATTGGTTCCACGCCTGAAGAACTGGTCGGGGCAAATATCATGGAGTTTATTGCTGAAGGTTCAAAGGAGACTGTTATGCGCAACATGCAAAAACGCATTGCAGGTACGGAGCATGTAAAGGACTATGAGATTCAGGCAATTACCAGGAAAGGTGAGATTAAAGACACCATCATCCGCGGCGATACCATCATGTATGACAACGAACCTGCTGTTATCGCCATCCTCATTGATATCACAGAGCGAAAACAAATTGAAACGGCACTCCAGAAGGCCAAGGATGAAGCCGAACGTGCCAACAGGGCGAAGTCTGAATTTCTTGCCACCATGAGCCATGAGATCCGGACACCGATGAATGGCGTTATCGGAATGACAGAGCTGGCGTTGACCACAACGCTGACCACCAGTCAGCGGGATTATCTCGAATCGATACAGACCTCCGCCTACCTGCTCCTGAACACCATCAACGACATCCTCGACTTTTCAAAAATCGAAGCCGGAAAACTTGAAATAGAGCATGTGGAATTTAACATCTATGATGTCCTCGAAAAAAGTGTCGATATCCTGACCGTTAAAGCCTTTGATAAAAACCTTGAGTTATTGTGCGAGATAGAGCCCGGATTACCCGAATATTTTATTGGTGATCCGCTAAGAATCAGGCAGATCCTTGTAAACTTTATCAGCAATGCGATTAAGTTTACCGATAAGGGTGAAATTTTCCTTTCTGCCAGGCGGAGCCCTGGTACATCCATTGAAAATGGTAATCTCCGGGTTGTTTTCAGTGTCAAAGACACTGGGATAGGAATTGAGGAAAGTAAGCTGCAGAATATTTTCGACCAGTTTACCCAGGCCGACAGTTCAACCACGCGTAAATATGGAGGAACCGGATTGGGGCTCTCCATTTCAAAGATGCTCACTAAAATCATGAAGGGTTCGCTGGTTGTGGAAAGTGAGCTTGGCGTTGGCAGCACCTTTAGTTTTGAATTACCGCTTGAAGTAGTACCGGAACATGCTGAGGGTATAAAACTTGCAAAACCGGATATCAAAAAGGTATTGGTTGTTGATGACAATGTGACCAATCTCAAGATTATGAAGGATATGCTGACCTACTGGGGAATTGAATCCACGGTAAGTCTGGGCGGGCAGGAAGCGCTTGGAGAACTGCAGGCCGCCAATGATGCCAACAACAGCTTCGATCTGGTGATCCTTGATATGCACATGCCCGGTATGGATGGAATTGCTGTTGCGGAGGAGATCCGGAAAAGCCAGACAAGGGACATGAAGCCCATTATCTTCATGTATTCGTCAGTGGAGAAAGACAACATTATTCAACAGTGCAAAAACCTTGGCATTCAGCAATACCTCACCAAACCGGTAAAGATGAAAGACTTTTTCAAATTGTTGAATCAGGGCAAAGCCCGTGCAAATGAACGGCCGGGCCTTATTTCACCCTCCAAAGATGACAACCTTGTGGTGGATCCCGGAAAAACCATCCTGGTTGCCGAAGACAATAACATCAACATGAAATTATTAACCGTCATGTTGCTGAAAACCGGTGTCAGCGTTATCAGTGCCGCCAATGGTGACGAGGCGGTAGTCATGTTTGGCAAACATAAGGTTGATCTGGTCTTCATGGATATTCACATGCCAGAAAAGGATGGTTTCCAGGCCACAAGGGAAATCAGGAAAATGGAAAACCAGGGTTCACGGATTCCGATCATTGCATTGACAGCCATCGCAATGCCGGGCGACCGGGAAAAATGTATGGAGGCAGGAATGGACGACTACCTTTCCAAACCTTTCCGTAAAGATGACCTTTACGTGGTTATCAGGAAATATTTGTTACACGAAGACATAGAAACTGCATGAAATGATATATCAGAATGTAGAGATTATTGATGCAGGGGCAGAAGGGATGGCTGTTGGCAAGATCAATGACAAGATTATCTTCATTCCGTATGTCGTTCCGGGTGATGTGGTCGACGTCCAGATAACACGGAAAAAAAAGAAGTTCCTGGAGGGCAAGGCAGTTCATATCCACGAATATTCATCAAAACGCATTCAGCCCCATTGTTCGCATTTCGGTTTGTGCGGAGGGTGCCGCTGGCAAAACATGCAGTATGAAGAACAGCTTTTTTACAAGCAGAAGCAGGTTTATGAAAGTCTGACAAGGATCGGGAAGGTAGCACACCCTGAGATCCTGCCCATATTACCCTCCCCGGCAACCCGTTATTACCGGAACAAACTGGATTTCACCTTCTCCAATCACCGCTGGTTAACCGATGATGACCGGAACCCTGAGGATCATGCACCCGACACCAATGCGCTGGGATTCCATATCCCGCAGTTTTTTGACAAGGTTGTTGATATCCAGGAGTGCTTTCACATGAAGGATCCCTCGAATGCCATCCGGGATGCAGCCAGGCAATATGCCCGGGAAAATAACCTTTCTTTTTACGATGTCCGCACCTGGCAGGGATTCCTCAGAAACCTGATCATCCGCAATACCGAAGCAGGCGGCCTGATGGTCATCCTGGTGGTGCGCGATGAGGATGATGAGATCATTAAAATGCTGGATTACCTGGCCGGCCGGTTCCCGGAGATCAGCAGCCTTTTTTATGTGATCAACCCGAAGAAAAACGACACAATTTATGACCTTACCTTCAACCTTTACCGGGGGAAACCCTATATTACCGAAATAATGCCTCCTTTCAGGGCTGGCGGTAAGGAAACAGAGTTCAGGATAGGTCCAGCCTCCTTTTTCCAGACCAATTCCCTGCAAGCAATAAACCTGTACCGGACTGCCGCTGAATTTGCCAGTTTCGGCGGACAGGAGCATGTTTACGACCTCTATACCGGCACGGGCACCATTGCCAATTACATTGCTCCTTACGTCAGGAAAGTAACCGGCATCGAATCAGTAGAAGCGGCAATCGCCGATGCTGAGGTAAACTCACAGATTAACGGGATTGGCAATACTATGTTTTTTGCGGGTGAAACTGAAAAGATCCTTACAACTGAATTTATCGAAACCCAGGGCAGACCAGATATGATCATCACCGATCCGCCGAGGAATGGCATGCATGAAAAGGTTGTACGGTCAATCCTGGAGGCAAGGCCCCCGAAGGTGGTTTATGTTAGTTGCAATCCTGCCACACAGGCCCGGGATATTGCGCTTATGAGCGATCTGTACATCCTGGAAAAATGTCAACCTGTGGATATGTTTCCGCACACACATCATGTTGAAAATGTCGCGTTACTGAAAGTCAGAGACTAACGTTCATTGATCCTGCCTGCGATCATGGCCACCAGTGCATCCATATCCAGGGTGGCGGCATCCAGCACATAATCAGCCTGATTGTAAAAGTATTCCCTTTCGCGCAGTTGGGCGGTTACCCTGTCTGCCAGCTCATTTTCATGAATATCCTTTAACAGCGGCCTTTTTCGTTTTACCATTTTAAGGCGCTGAACCAGTTTTTCAACTTCCCATTGCAGATAAACAGAGATACCTGATTCCCTGATGACCCTCATGTTGTCGAAAAAACAGGGGGTTCCTCCCCCTGTTGAAATGACAACATGGTCCCAACCGGTCGATTCAGCCAGCAATGACTGTTCAATTTTCCGGAAGCCATCTTCATCATATTTCTCGAAAAAATCCAGGACACTGATCCGAAACCGTTCTTCGAACAGATAATCGATATCAACAAAAGAATAGCCCATTTTCGCAGCAAGAAGCTGCCCAAGGTTTGAT
>CAIYQH010000421.1 GCA_903928285.1 uncultured Bacteroidales bacterium | reverse complement strand
CTGCAAGGTTGGCCAAGATGAATGTCCGTTTTTTTGAGCAGGCTTATGAATCGGTCTATGAGCAATGCAGTCAGTTGTATGATGAATCCGTATTATCCCTCAAGCATAAAATAACCAGAGTTGATTCAACAATGGTTAGTCAAAGTGCCTGCAAGTTAGAAAAAGCTATAAATGTTGGTTCCAAAAAGGACGGCAAGAAGCAGATCAAATACACGATTAGCCTGACGAACATGTTTCCCAGCAGTGTTGAAGTCTTTACTCAACAAAGCGACATCAGCGAGAATCTAACAATACCAAAGGCAATACTAAAGGTTCTTGACAAACACCAGGACAATGTCTTCGTATTTGACCGTGGGGTTTCAGACCGCAAAGTCTTTTGTGAACTTGACCAGAATGATTGCTCATTTGTTACACGCCTGCATGTTAATGCCAGGCATGTGGTACTGGAAGACCTCAATCCCCCTCCAGGACTCGTTGCTGGGAACCTTACTTTTCTCAAGGATCAGCGGGTTTACTTGTATAGAACCGGACCTCATTTAGTTGAACATCCGTTCCGTTTGATCCATACAAAGAGTGAGAAGGACGTACAGTATTGGTTTTTGACCAATCGGTTTGATCTGTCTCTTGAAGAGGTCATCATGATTTATAAAAAACGATGGGATATTGAAGTATTCTTTCGATTAATAAAACAAGAATTGAACTTCTCTCATTTGATGAGCGTCAATGAAAATGGAATTAAGATCATCTTATACATGACGCTCATCGCCTCAATGATGATACTTATCTATAAACGGATTAACGAATTTGGCTATAAGACAGCAAAACGAAGATTCTCAATCGAATTAGAAGATATTTATATTGAGGAACTTGGAACCATGATTAGAAAGATTATTAACCCAAATACAGTCTTTAGGTAAAATGTAATACCTGTACCCTAATTAATTCAAAATGTCAAAGAACGATTATGTGGTATGTTAAAAATATGTTTCTAAAAGGTTTTGAACACTCCTAATTCGTTATTCGATATTCACTTTGGTTTTGAACCTTCTTATCCCCAGATATCCCCTATCGAATGGATCTCCCGCTTCGAAGTGTCCTCCTGTTTGTATTGGATCTCCTGCCGGAGCCAGGCCAGCAGCAGGTCGGCGTCGGGGCTGACCCCTCTCTTCACCGTGATCATGCCGTTCCGCCCCCGGCCCTTCAGTATCCTGAAACCATCCTGGAAGGTGTACCAGTGCATGATCCCCAGGATGACATCGTCGTTTTTATCGCAGAATGCTTCAAAACCTATGCTGGGAGGATTTTTAAGGGTATAAAAGTGATAATGAGGATTGACCTGGTACTCCTCAAAGAATTTCCTGATCGTAACCTGCCCCTCCTCGATGGCAGTCTTGGGGAGCAGCGGGTATTCGGGGGAGGAGAAAAAGAGATTGACCTCCAGGTTTTTGATCTTCAGAAGGTCGGTCAGTATCTTGGAGGTCCTTCCGAAATTACTGACGCAAAGATAAATCTTCGAGGCATTGGTCCTTGCGACTAGCTCCTCCTGGTCGGGAGGATTAGCCTGTTTCAGGTACACAATACCACAAGGGTTTAGCGACTTCTGGAGGTTCTTGTTGATGGTGATCCCCAATCCGAGCAACTCCAGCAAAACCAGCAGGATGGTGGTATAAAAAAGGTTTTGGAAAAACAGCAGGTGGGGCTCGATAAACTGCAGGATGACCGAACCGGCAATGAGGATGATCAGTGTTGCCAGGGTGATGATATGGGTCGAATATTTGGCAACCAGGTTTATCGCTTCTTCCATGACAATGTTTTTAGGATTACTGATCAGCTGACCCGGCAGATATGTCTTTTCAATTCATCGATATGGTTTCGCCGGCCCGAGATGATCAGGTCGGAGGCCAGGCTTTTATCCAGCAACCGGGGAAAAGAGATGGCAGCGCCATCGAGATATTCCGTGATATATCCGGCTGCATGATTGATCGCACAGGCGGCTGCAATATCCCAGATAAAGGCCCTGCGCTGGATCGATGCATAGATGCCGGGATAGACCGCCGGGGCGCATACATGCAGGGAGGCGCAGCCGATCTGGCGAACTTTGCCGGGAAACCTGTTGAAGTTGATTTCCCTGAAAATCCCCGAATCAGCCATGATGTTGGTGCGGCCCGACAGGGGGGCTGTATCGCTCGCGGCCTGCAGCGGTTGCCCGTTTAAAACAGGTGGTTTCAGGATATCCGCCACTACCATCAGGTCCAGTCGTGGGGCATAGATGATCCCCGCAACCGGGTTCCCGGTACCGTCGCATAATGCCAGGGAGACGGACCAGCCGAACAGCCCCTGGCTGTACGAATCGGTTCCATCGACCGGGTCGAGGATGAACAGGTACTCCTTGTTCAGGTCGGTGGGGAATTCGGTCTCCTCCGACATGAAATTAGCCTGAGGAAATTTGCCGGAGATGATCTCAAACAGGTAGTGCTCCACCGTCTTGTCCATGTAGGTCAGCACGGAACCATCCTCCTTAAACGACCTGCTGTTAAAGAGTTTCAGGTTCTGTTCTTTCAATGCCTGTTTCCCGATATATTCGATACCGGGGACCAGGGGCAAAATGGATTCGATGTTTTTCACGGGGCAGATCATGCAGTCTTTGTGGTAAAAATAAATGTTTTTTCAATTGGTTGTAATCTTTTCACAATGGAGGAGGAAAAAATGATTGAAAGTAATCGTTGCTTGCAAGGATGCCCTGCCTTTCCTGCCATTATTTCACTAATTTTATTGCCTGGCGGATGAGCGGATCAAATGACTGTCCGTCTTGAATGATGATGTTTCGAACCTGATGTAACAACCCGATCAATATCAACCCATTGGACCTGTTTTATGTCATCGCGTTTTTCCTGATCCTGGTGGTGATCATCACTAGCTCCTTCAGCCATGGGTTCAGGTTATCCCGGTTCCTGATGCTGACGATCCTGGTATTTTTCATGCCCGGCCTGTCGCTCCGCTTTATCCATTCTCTGATCCTGCTCTACCACAGCCCTGTTATCCTCTGCCTGCTGGCCGGCAACGGGGCTGGACTATTGCTCTACCTGCTGCTGTTGCGGAAATTCACCGCTTTCGGCACCTTTGAGCACGAACTGACCCATGCGCTGTTGGCGCTCCTCTTCCTGAACAGGATCCATAAATTCGTGGTAACAAGGCATGCTGGAGGGTATATCAGCTATTCAGGCGGCTATGGAGGGCAGTTTGCCCATTTTATGATCGGACTTGCCCCCTATTTCCTACCAACCTATTCTGTGATCCTTATCCTGGCCCGGTTTGCGTTGCCAGGCACCTGGTTTCCCTGGTACGACCTGCTGATCGGCATGACCCTGGCCTATTATCTTATCAGCAATGTGGAGGAGATCAGGCGCAACTGGACAAAATCGGCGGTTCAGTGTGCAGGGAGCAGTGAAATTACCCGGAGCGATCTTGCGCAGGCGGGGTATATCTTTTCAGTGTTCTTCATCGCGGGACTGACGTTGTTTGTCTATTCCCTGCTTTTTTACCTGCTGAGTGCAACCAGCCTGTGGTCGGAAAGGTTTTTCCAGCAGCTCTGGGCCGACAGCCTTGGCTTTTACCATCCCAGGATCATCATTGTGTGGAATTATCTCACCAGGTGATCGGCAATCACTAGGGCTGCCATGGCCTCCACGATGACCACTGCGCGCGGCACGACGCAAACATCGTGCCGGCCTTTGCCCTGCAGGGTTACCGTATCGCCTGCTTCGTTCACCGTCGCCTGCTCCATCATCAGGGTAGCAACCGGCTTGAAGGCAACATTGAAATAGATCTCCTCTCCGTTTGAAATGCCGCCCTGGATGCCTCCCGAATGGTTGCTGCTGGTTTTGATGCGGCCATTTTCATTAACAAACCTGTCGTTATGTTCCGATCCCTTCATGGCAGCGGCGCCAAAGCCCGATCCGTATTCAAATCCCTTCACCGAGTTGATGCTCAGCATGGCTTTGGCAAGGTCGGCCTGGAGTTTATCGAATACAGGTTCTCCCAACCCGGCTGGCACGCAGGTGATGGAACAGGCAATCTCCCCGCCGGTAGTATCCCCAGCCGATTTTATTTGTTCAAGATAGGCAACCAACAAGGGATCATCAAGGCCGGAGGCTCGTTTTGGCTTTCCCCCTTGTTCCCCTATTCGACATTCTGTTGTTCGATATTCTGCGCTTCTATAATCCCCGACAAAAAATTCCCCGATCCGGGTAACCCTTGCATTCACCTCAATATTGCGGGTTTTCAGAAAGATTTTGGCAAACGCGCCGGCAGCCACCCGCACAAGCGTTTCTCGTGCAGAGGAGCGCCCCCCTCCGCGCGGATCGCGGATCCCGTATTTTTGCTGCCAGGTAAAGTCGGCATGCGACGGACGGTAAACACCGGCAAGATGATCGTAATCGGCCGGCAACTGATCATGGTTATGTACCAGGAAGGCGATGGGGGCGCCGGTGGATCTGCCATTGTAAATTCCGGATACTATCACGATCTTATCCTCCTCCTTCCGGGGGGAGGCATAAAATTCAAGACCGGGCCGGCGGCGGTCCAGTTCCGATTGGATAAAGGGGGTATCTATCTCCAGGTTGGCGGGAAAACCATCCAGGACGCCTCCCACGGCCGGTCCGTGCGATTCTCCGAAGGAGGTCAACACAAGCGCTTTTCCGATGGAGTTACCGGGCATATGGTGCGGTTAGGTTAGGGTAGGTGACGTGAAAGCGGTGACGCGCGACGCGTCACTAATTCAGCCTCCCTGTTGTTTCAGGATCTTCATCTTGGCTTCCAGCACCTTCAGCTCGCTCTTGGCCTTGTTGATCTTGTTTTCAAACTCCTCCTTGACCACCAGGGCGCTCTTCGATTTGGCAAAGAAACCGATGTTGTTTTCCCAAAGAATAATTTCCTCTTTCATCTTCGTGATCTTGGTAGCCAGGAATTCGCGTTCCTTGCCGATAACCCTGCGGGCATTGGGATCATTCTTCAGATGGTCGAACTTTGCCTGGAAACTGACGGTACTCATTTCGACTTCGCTGATTTTCAGCTTGTCAAGATGCTCATTGACAAGGGCACGGAATTCGTTGTGAAGCCTGTCTTTTTCCTTCATGGGAACATGGCCGATCTCGGTCCATTCACGCTGAAATGTCTTCAGGATGTCGAGGTTGGCGCTTTTATCGGCGCCAAACTGGTGCTCCTTCAACCGGGTCATCAGGTTGAGTTTCTTTGCAAGGTTTTCGCCTTCACTGGCCTGCACATTGGAGAAATAGGCCTGCTTTGCATTGAAGAAATCGTCGCAGGCGGTACGGAAGCGTTTCCATATCTTGTCGGAATTCTTCTTGGGCACAGGTCCGATCTTTTTCCATTCACCCTGCAAACGGATAAGCTCATTGGTGGTGGTTTTCCAGTCGGTGCTGCTGTTCAGCGCCTCAGCCTGCATACACAATTCAACCTTGAGGTTGTAATTGTGCATCTGCTGTTCCTTCAGTTTGTCGAAATACTCTTTTTTGTTGGCAAAGAAGGCATCGAGGGCGGTTTTGAAACGGTTCCAGGTGTCGATATTGACCTTTTGCGGCACCGGTCCGATATTCTTCCAGATCTTCAGCAGGTCGTTCACCTTGTTGGTGTTGTCCTGCCAGTCCTTGATCGATTCGTTGGGCAGCCCCAGCACGATCTCGGCCTGTTCGCAAAGCGCGATCTTGGTTTCCAGGTTCTTGTCCTGGTCCTCCTCGATCATCGAATAATGTTCGCGGCGACGGTCGTTGATCTTATCGGTTGCATTTTTAAACCGTTCCCAGATCTCATCCTTCTTGTCGGCAGGAACGGGACCGAGTTCTTTCCACTCTTCGTGGTATTTCTGCAGTTTCTTGAACGACTTGATCACGGAGGATTCGAGCAGCAACTCTTCGGTCTTTTCACAGAGGGCGATCTTGGCCTCCATGTTTTTTCTCAGGTCAAGGTCTTTGAGCTCCTTGTTGAGTTTGACCTTTTCGAAGAATTTCTCAACCAGGAAGTGATAGTTCTGCCAGAGGTTGTTGATCTCGGTGCGGGGCACCATCCCGATCTCTTTCCAGCGTTCCTGCAGTATCTTGAATTCATCGTAGGTTTTTTTCAGCGTCTCTTCCGAGCTGATCAGCGCCTTTAAACCATCCAGGATCAGGAATTTCTTCTTCAGATTTTCCTGCTTGATCTTTTCCTGTTCTTCAATATGACGGGCTTTATTAACCCGGTATATGGCAAATAATTCGTTGAATTTTACATCAAGTTCATCAGGTTCCGGGGCAAGCTCCTCTTTGGTGCCGCCCTCTTCCATCACCTTCTCGTATTTCTGAAGATCTTCATCCTTTTTCTTTTTAAGGAAGGATACCTTGATCAGGGCGATCTTCGATTTCACGGCATTGAAATCGGGTTCGGCAACCGTTTTTTCAAGCAGTTCAACCAGTTGTTCACGGGTAAGGCTGTCGAAGTTGTTTTCGGAATCTACGGTAACATGCTCAACATTGTCTTCGGTGACCTCGTCGAGATGTTCATCGAGGTGTTCGTCAAGAAGCATGTCCATGTTCTCAACAGAGGAGTTCTCCATGGCTGGTACCGGAAACACCGCAGTGGCTTCGGCAGCAACCTCTTCAACAGGGGCAGCGGCTTCAAACGCTTGTTGGATTTCCTGCCCGGCAACGGCTTCTGCAACTTCGGCCACAGGCTCTGCTGCCGGTTCGGCAACAACTTCTGCGGTTGGTTCGGCAGCAACTTCTGCGGTTGGTTCGGCAGCAACTTCTGCGGTTGGTTCGGCAACTGTTTCGGCAACAGGCTGTTCAATTTCAGCCTGATCAGTTTCAGTGGTTTCGGCTACAGGGTCAGCATGTTCGGCTGTTACAGGAGCTTCCTGTTCCTCAACGGGCTGTTCTGTAGTGAGTTCAGCGGTTGCAGGAACTTCGTCCGCAGTTGGTTCGGTTTCTTTGGTCTGATCTGTATCAGATGGGAGCATAGGGTTGATGTTATGCGCAGTATCATTTACTACGGCAGCATTCTCCTCCTGAACGGCTGTTAGCTCCGGTTCAGGATTCTGAGGGATGTTCTGGGTATTTTCCATTCTTAGTTAATATCCGTTAAAGTATAAATAACATGAGTGTCCGACAATTGCCGGTTGATTTGAATCATTCCGTCAGCAAAAATACAAATTATTTCCAAACCAATTGAAAAATAGCTTATGGCATTGCTCTGCGATTAAACAGGATATATCCAAAGTTGAAATTAAGGATAAACCTGTCGGGCATTTTATCATAATAGGACACGCCTATGCTGATGGGCCCCAGCAGGCTATGGTAAACCACAGAGGTTGAGGCCATGTACGACCTGTCGTTGAATTTCCGGCCGTAATAGGCGGTGAGATCCACAGGATTTTGCAGGATTACCTGGTAAGGCTGGAATAAATACCCCTCCAGCCTGTAGTCGAATTTCTTTAACAACTTTACCACCAGCTTGATTCCGCCTGTTGCATAGTTTATCGCTCTGAAGGGGGGTAAAAAGTAGGTCTGGGATTCAGGAATAGGCTGAAACGCAGAAGCATAAAGCATGGACGATATGTAATTTGAAAAGAGCGGCTGACTCGAAAGCACCCCTTCGCCATAAAACCCGAATTTGATGGGTCCCAGCGATTCAAAGAAATTATCGTAGATCAGTTGCAGCCTGTACCAGTTATGGAATTTTGAAATGAGGGTCTTATTGACGGCTGTTGAACCCGGCACCATTCCCTCCCGTCCGGCAACATACGACAACTTTAACAGCAGGCGTACCCCGGCATTGGCAAATTGTTTGCGGTTCAGACTGTTCAGGTCAAATATCAGCGACGGGGCTACAAAGTTGAAGGTGGTCAGGTCGGTGGTATCGTAACGGGTGAAGGTATTCGACTGGTAATATTTCTTGTTGGAAAAGGCATAGTTGACGCCCAGCACCAATTTTGCACTGTTGGCAACTGACACCCCCATCCGCATATCGGCGAAATACTCTCCCTCAATAATGTAATTTGGCGTTTTATCGTCAAAAAAGAAGCTTGAACTCATGAAATAGTTGAAATGGTTGAAGGTGTAGTTCAGATCGATAAACCAGGGAACTTTTGAATTAAAGTCAATGCGGCCCCCTACCTTGGCTGAACTGTAAACCCTCCCGAAATAACCATTGGCAAAAAACAGGAAGGCTTTTGTCCACAGGTACTTATACTGAAGTTGCAGGAAGGCTTCACTGGCGTTGCCCAGGGAGAAATTACCGCCAAACTGTGCGCCAAAACTGTTTGATCTTTTCATGTCGAGGTAAAGGTCATAATAACCAGTCTTCCTGTTGATGCACGCCGTTGGAAAAATACTCCTGATATGGGCTTCATCAATGAACCTGAAATATTCATGGGAAAGATCCTCCAAAGGGACCGTTTTCCTGTCGTGTTTCAGCATTTTCAACACGTAGGCAGATTGTTGTCTGGTAAGTCCGCTCACGTGGACCGAATCAAACAACAGGGCCGGTTTACCGCTGTTGAAGCGGTTTCTCCTGCTGGTAATTTCACTCTGGCTGATGGTATCGTGAACCAGTTTCCTGATCTCCCCGATTTTCCGCAGCGTTGCATGATATCCGCTGTCGGCCAGCTGCGCCGTCCGGGTGAAATTCAACAGGTCAACCGACGGAATATCAGGAACAATCATCACCGAATTAGGATAACTGATCGTATCGCTCTGACGCTCCATCAGCATGGTCAGGAGCTGCGATACCATGTCATCCCTGTCGGGTTTTTCATACCGCTGCGCCACACGGCTGCCAATAATTACATCGGGGTGAAATTCGCGTACCGCCACATCGCACGGAAAATTATCGTACATACCTCCGTCAAACACAAGTTTTTTATCAATCACGGCCGGATTCAATATCAGTGGCAGACTCATGGAGCCCCGCACGGCCGTGCTCAGATCCCCGTGGCGGAGAATCATCTTTTCGGAGGAATCGATATCCGAAACCACACACCTGAAGGGGATCATCAGCTTGTCAAAATCGTGGTCGGCCGCTGCATTTGAGGCTGCCAGCATCTTCATGAGCTGGAAATCGATTTCATAAGTTTTAACGAACTGGGTTGGCAATATGGCCGTGAGTTTCCTGGTAAAATCGAAACTGGTGGTGATCCAGGAGGCATTCGGATCCTCCTTCCGGTAATAATAGATGTACTTTTCATCCATTTCGCCTGAAGCCCAGCGTTGGAAGTCCCGCGAATTCATGATTTTTTCGATTTCATCAGGCGTGTAACCGCCGGCATACATGGCTCCGATAACGGCGCCTATCGAGGTACCCACGATATAAGAAATGGGGATATGCTGTTCCTCAAGGGCACGGAGTACGCCGATATGGGCTCCTCCTTTGGCCCCTCCTCCCGAAAGTACCACCGCAACACGTTGTGCTGCGGCGGAACTGATGCTGACAGAAAAAATGTACAGGATCAGGATAAAAAGAAGGTAACCTTTCGGTCTGTTCAAAGTCATAGTGCCCAACATTAACTGCAGACCAGTGCTGCAGACCAGGTTTCACACCGGCAGGCAAAGGAACCGGTCAGAGGATCGTCCTAAACCTTTTCAAGCGCCTGTGCAAGGTCGGCGATAATATCTTCAACCTCCTCAATCCCGATAGAAAGACGGACCAACTCATCGCTGATGCCTCCCTCATTTTTGGCAGCCGCCGAGAGTTTGCTGTGGGTCATGGAGGCAGGATGCTGTATCAGCGTTTCGATACCGCCCAGCGATACAGCAAGGACGCAAAGTTCAACGCTGTCCATCAGTTTTTTCCCGGCAACCAGTCCGCCCTTTAAGCCGAAACTCATCATGGCGCCCGGGCCACGCATCAGTTTTCGTCCGAGTTCATACTGGGGATGGGAAGGAAGTCCGGGATAAATGATCCATTCGATTTTTGGGTGTGCTTCAAGGTATGCCGCCACCTCCATCGCGTTTTCCTGGGCGCGGTCGATACGGATACCCAGCGTTTTCAGCCCCCTCCTTGTAAGGAAGGCCTGGTGGGGATCCATGTTGCAACCCATCGTCACCATCACCGGTCTGATCTTTTTATAGTCGGCTTCGGTCTTTGTGACGATGATGCCCCCCACGATATCGGCATGGCCGTTGAGGAATTTGGTGAGCGAATGGAGTACCACATCTGCGCCCAGGTCGAGCGGGTTCTGCAGGTACGGGCTGCAAAAGGTGTTGTCGACGCATACCGGGATGTTGTGCCGGTGGGCGATCTCACAGATGGCAGGAATGTCGGAGATCCCGATGGTCGGATTGGCGGGGGTCTCTATGTAGATCAGCGCGGTATTCGGCCTGATGGCATCCCTTACCTGCTGAAGATCGGTGGTGTCGATATAGGTCGATTCAACGCCGAATTTTGAAAAGGTTCCCTCGATAATTCCCCTGGCGGGGCCATATACGGCATTGTGACTGACAATGTGCTTGCCGGCACCCAGGTAAGCCATGTAAACCGTGCTGACAGCACCCATGCCCGATGAACAGCCGATCCCGTCAAAACCATTTTCAAGTACCGCGATGGTTTTTTCCAGGTCACGGATGGTCGGGTTCCCGATGCGGGTATAGATATACCCGTCGCTCTCACCCGCAAAGCAGGCGGCGCCGTGATCAGCGCTCTGAAACGCAAAAGTGGAGGTCTGGTAGATAGGGGTGATGACACTGCCCAATGGGTCTTTGGCGCCGGCGCCATGAACGAGGTTCGAGTTGAATCCTGAGAATTTGTGTTTCATATGTTAATATTTATTTTTTCGGGCCATCTGGAATAACCATAAATTATCATTCACGCTTTGTATGCACGTTTTGATTATGGTTATTTCATTGATAATAGGTATTTATTAGGGGCGCATGAACTAACCAAAAATTTCATCATGGAAAGCATGAATGATAATCATTTGATTATTTCATTGAGATTGTTATTATTTATTTTTATGGTATTGAATATATGTGGTTTACGACCGGATGATGGTGATTTCATTTTCAATTGCAGGATTGAGGTGACGTTTTACCGCACACAACGAGGCTGTTTTGATAACAGCGGCATCGTATTGTTCAGGAAAATCGTCAGGTACATGAATCTGCAGGATGAATTTGACAATCATTTTCTGTACCGGATCAAACACGGTATCCATCGCAAGATGGACCTTCGTGGTGTCAATGCCGCGCTGGTCACAGAAACCCTTTATATAAATTCCCGCACAGGTTCCCAGTGATGCCAGGAAAAGACTGAAAGGGGTCGGCGCCGTAGCCTCTCCTCCCGATTGAACCGACTGATCAGTGGTAACAGTAAACCCGTCAATGTCGGCATTTACCTTCCTGCCGCCCGTGTAATAAATTTCAATTGCCATACCGGTTTCTTTAGCCTGCAAAAGTACATTTTTATTCGCAGAATCCATTCCAGTCAGGACATTATCAAAATTAATAGCAGAGAGTAAGGGGGATAGACATTAGGCAGTAAGGATTACGCTGCATTGTTTGCATTGCCTGCATTGCCTGAATTGTTTGCATTGTATGCATTCCTGCATTAAGATATTAGCCTTTATCGAGTAATTCGCCAAAATCATCGAATTAAATGCAATTGTGAAGGATTTCTGAATATTTTTGTTACCTGAACCAACACAACTTAAACCAAGAACGGAATGAAAAAACTAACCCTGATTTTTACCTTCATGCTCCTGCTGGGCGCAGCCATTGCACAGGATGAAGCGCGTCTGATGCGGTTTCCGGCAATGCATGGAAATCAGATCGTATTTACCTATGCCGGCGACCTATACACGGTTGACAAGACCGGTGGTGTTGCCAGGAAACTGACAAATGATGAAAACGGGTACGAGATGTTTGCAAAGTTTTCGCCCGATGGCAAACAGATCGCCTTTACCGCACAATACGACGGCAACACCGAGGTTTACCTGATCCCTTCAACGGGAGGTATCCCAAGGCGCCTCACCTATACCGCCACCCTGGGGCGCGATGACGTTTCCGACCGTATGGGGCCCAACAATATCGTCATGACCTGGAAAGACAATGAAAACATCGTCTACAGGTCGCGCAAGCAGACCTTCAACGACTTCAAGGGCCAGTTGTTTCTTTCCAGCACAAAGGGTGGCCTTTCCCAGGAGCTGCCCATCCCTTGCGGCGGCTTCTGTTCCTATTCTCCCGACAAATCGAAACTTGCCTATAACCGCGTTTTCCGCGAATTCAGAACCTGGAAATATTACAAAGGCGGCATGGCCGACGAGATCTGGATCTATGACTTCAAATCGAAGGAGACGGAACGGATTACCAATAACATCTTTCAGGACATGTATCCCATGTGGAACGGCGACAAGATCTATTTTCTCTCCGAACGCGAGCGGCCGACCAACCTTTATTGCTATGATCTGAAATCGAAAGAGACCAAAAAGGTGACAGATTTCAAGGAGTTCGACATTAAGTTCCCCTCGCTGGGCGATAACGGGATCGTTTTTGAAAACGGAGGATTCATCTATACCTTCGACTTTACCACGCAGCAAACCCAGAAGGTGACTGTGAAGATCTCCGACGACTTTATCACAGGCCGCAACCAGCTCAAGGATGCAGGCAAATTCATCAACTCCTTCTCCCTCTCCCCCGATGGCAAACGGATCGCCTTCGACGCCCGTGGCGATGTTTGGTCAGTTCCGGCAAAGACAGGCATCACCAAAAACCTTACCAACACCCCCGGCGCGCACGACCGCGATGTGGCATGGTCGCCCGATGGCAAATATATTGCCTATATCTCCGATATGACCGGCGAGGATGAGATCTATATCCAGAAACAGGATGGCACCGCCGAACCGCAGAAGATCACCAAAGATGCCGACACCTACAAATATGCCGTAAACTGGTCGCCCGACAGCAAGAAACTGCTCTGGGCCGACAAGATGCTGCGTCTTCAATATGTCGACATCGACAGCAAAGCCGTAACCCTCGTCGACCAAGCTGCCACCTGGGAATTCAGTGATTATGACTGGTCGCCCGACAGCAAATGGATCGTCTATACCTTCCCCAACCGCCGCACCTGCTCCAGGGTCTTTCTGTATGAACTCTCATCGAAAACCAAAACCCCCGTTACCGACACCTGGTATGAATCGGCCGGAGGCAGCTTCAGCAGCGATGGAAAGTATCTCTTTTTTGTCTCCAACCGCGATTTCAACCCCACCTACAGCTGGACCGAATGGAACCACTCCTACTCGGACATGTCGCGGGTCTATTTCGTTACGCTTGCCAAAGCAACGCCAAACCCCTTCGCTCCTGAAAATGACGAGGTGACGCTTAAAAAGGAGGAAAAAGCCGACGGCGATGCAACCTCCGATGCAAAGGATGCTAAAAAGGATGGAAAAAAGGGAGATAAGAAAGATGAAAAGAAAGAAGGTGATGCCAAAAAGGATATCACCGTCAAGGTCGACCTCGACGGGATCATCGACCGTATCGTGGATCTTCCTACCGATGCCGGTACCTATAACAATGTGAATTGCATCGGCGACAATGTCTATTACCTCAAGGGGGGGCGCGGAGGCCGCCCGGGCGGACTGATGATCTACAACCTGAAGGACCGCAAGGAGTCGAGCCTGGGCGATTTCGGTCAGTATGAAATCTCGGCCGACAACAAGAAGATGCTGGTTGGCGAACGCAACAGGTACGGCGTGGTCGACCTTCCCCATGGCGGCAAGATCGAAGTGAAGGACTGGGCCGACCTCTCCAACATGAAGGTGATGGTCGACCTGAAGGCCGAATGGTCGCAGATCTACCACGAAGCCTGGCGGCAGATGAAGTATTTTCTCTATGATCCCAACATGCAGGGGGTGAACTGGCCGAACATCCAGAAGAAATATGAGCCGCTGCTTCCTTACATCAACAACCGCAACGACCTAACCTACGTGATCGGCGAGATGATCGGCGAGATCAGCATCGGCCACTCTTATGTTAGCGGCGGCGACAAACCCGAACCCAAACGGATCAAGCTCGGTTTGCTGGGCGCGAAGATCAGCCGCGACGGATCGGGATATTACAAGATTGACAAGATCCTCAAGG
>CAIYQH010000420.1 GCA_903928285.1 uncultured Bacteroidales bacterium | reverse complement strand
TAATTATAGGAGGGACACTATCGACTGACTTCTACTCTTTTTTACCTAAAAAGGAGGCCCCATGCAAGCCCATGTCATTAGTGATCAGGAATTAATCGGCAAATATCTTGCCGGTTATGAACCCGCCCTTGAAAAACTCATCCGTCGTCATAAAACCCGCGTATATGCCTATATCCTTATGGTTGTTAAGGATAAGGAGCTTGCGGAGGATCTGTTTCAGGACACATTTATTAAAGTGATCAATACGTTCCGTTCAGGACAATATAAGGAAGAGGGTAAATTTATCCAGTGGGTGATGCGGATCGCCCATAACCTCATCATCGACTACTTCCGCAAAGCCAAACGTATCCCTATCGTTGAAAATAACGACGATTATGACATTTTCGACAAGGTGAGGATCCCCGTTGAATCGGTTGAAGAACAGCTGATCACCGAGCAGATCCACCGTGATGTGAAAAAATTGATCGATTACCTTCCCTCTGAACAAAAAGAGGTTCTGGTAATGCGCCATTACGGCGATATGAGTTTCAAGGATATTGCCGAAGTGACCAATGTGAGTATCAACACAGCCCTTGGCAGGATGCGGTATGCCCTGATAAACCTGCGAAAGCTGGTGAAAGAGAAGGATGTGATCCTTTCAGTTTAAGAGGGCAGAGTTGTGAAATTGCGGGATTGCGAAATATTTTTCAACCATTAAAATATTGGGAAATATATCACGTTTTTTAGGTATGAATTCAAATAAAAATCAAAATTCGGCCTATGAAGCGTACTGCTACAATTTATTCATTGACCTCACAATCGTCGAAGGTCGTCGATCCTTCTGCCAACAGGCGCAGGAATCGCAAGGTAGTATCTCCCAGTGAATCGGTGATCCGGAATCTGCTCAACTACTCAAAGGCGCTCAAAGTACTCGCAACAACTGATACAGGATATATTCACCTCGTGATGAACTAAAAAAAAAACCCGCTTCTGGCGGGTTTTTTTTTAGTTCATGATTGAACTCAGATACGTTCTTCCTTGATACGGGCTTTCTTACCCTGAAGACCACGAAGATAAAAGATACGTGCCCTGCGTACCACGCCGTGTTTGTTGACTTCAATCTTGTCAATAAAGGGAGAGGTGCATGGGAAAATACGTTCCACACCAATGTTCCCTGATATTTTTCTTACCGTAAAGGTCTCGTTCACACCTTTACCCGAGCGTTGGATCACCACACCCTGGTATGTCTGGATACGTTCCTTGTTTCCTTCTTTAATCTTGTAATGAACCGTGATGGTATCTCCAGCTTTGAAAGAAGGCAATATATTCTTCTGGATCACTGTGTCCTCGACAAATCTTATAATTTCCGCTTTATTCATGGCTTTGGTGTAAATTGATCAATTACGCACTAAAAAGTTTGCAAATATATGATTTTTTTTGAAATAAAAAGCGGCCGGATGAAAAATCTAACCCATCTTCCGCTTAAAATAAGCCAACACGCTCTTTTTCAGCTTATTAAACCGCCATCCGTCTTTCTAAACCTTCGGCATTCCGGATGCACATTCATTACTTATTCTCTATTCAATATTCGATGTTCGATATTCGATATTCTTCATTCTTCCAAAAGCATCCCCGGTCTTCTTTCCCGTGTCCTGGCAACGGCCTGCTCATATTTCCATTTGGCGATCTCCCTGTCATTTCCCGAAAGCAACACATCGGGAACCTGAAGTCCTCTGAAATCGTAAGGCCTTGTGAATACCGGTGGCGACAACAGGTTGTCCTGGTAAGAATCGGAGAGGGCCGAGGTTTCGTCGTTCAGTACGCCGGGTATAAGCCTGACTAAGGTGTCTGTAAGGACCATGGCGGCCATTTCTCCTCCTGAGAGCACATAATCCCCGATGGAGATCTCGCGTGTGATGAAGTGGGTCCGGATGCGTTCGTCGATCCCTTTGTAATGGCCGCAAAGAATCATCAGGTTCTGACTTCCCGAAAGGCGGTTGGCAAGGGGCTGGTTGAGCAACTCCCCGTCGGGACTGAGGTAGATGATTTCGTCGTAGATAGTTTTTGATTTGAGATCCTCGATGCAGTTTACCACAGGTTCGACCATCATCACCATCCCGGCACCGCCGCCGTAAGGATAATCATCCACATTTTTATGTTTCGAAACAGCCCAGTCGCGGATGTTATGGAGGCGAAGGATCACATGTCCCTTCGACTGGGCCCGCTTCAGGATTGAATAACTGAAGGGCCCTTCAAACATCTCCGGGAACAGGGTCAGGATATCGATCACCATAATTTTTCAATGTTGCTGTTTACGATCAGACGATCACCTCCAGCCCGTCGTAGGCCAGCCTGATAAAACCGGGAAGTTTTTTATTAACCTCTTCATGAAGCCCCACAAAATGGCTGAGATGGGTAAGATAAGCAGCTTCCGGCTCCAGCCTGGTAAGAATCTCCACCGCTTCATTCACCGAGAAATGGGAAACATGTTTGGAATTGCGCAGGGCGTTGAGCACGATGACCTTTGAACCCTTTATCTTCTCCATCTCCTGATCGCTGATATGACTGGCATCGGTGATATAGGTAAAGTCGCCCACCCGGAACCCTCTCACGGGTAATTTTTCATGCATCACCAGGATGGGGATAAATTCAACATCCATAATGGTGAAGGGTTGATCATCAATGGGGTGTATGGTCAGCTGGGGAGCGCCGAAATAGCGGGTCTCCGCGAAGATATAGGGAAATTCAACCCTGATGGCCTCCATCACCTGGGCGGAGCCGTAAATATCAATTTTTTTGTTCAGCACATAGTTGAATGCCCTGACATCATCGAGCCCGGCAATATGGTCGCGATGTTCGTGGGTGAAAATGACCGCATCGAGGTTCATCACCTTCTGGCGCAGCATCTGGTGCCTGAAATCGGGGCCGCAATCGATCACAAAGGTATGCCCGCCGACCTCGATCATGGCAGAGGTACGCATACGCTTATCCCGCTCGTCGGTGGAAACACATACCGGGCAATCGCAGGTAATCACGGGCACTCCGATGGAGGTTCCAGTGCCGAGGAAGGTTACTTTAATCGGGTCGTTCACGCTTTCTAACATCAGAATATGAGTTCATCCACCTGGTTGCGGTCGATGGTAAGTTGTTTTTTTAAATCTTCGGTAGTCGTGAGGATCCGCTCTTCACGGATTCGCTTGTGAAAGAGGAGGGTCACGATCTCTCCTTCAATGGTTCCGTAACTCTCCAGCAGATGCACCTCCACCAGGGTATCGATGGGCCGCTCCTCGTTATGGCGGATAAAACACATGGCCCGCGAAAAGCTGTCCTCCCCGATAACCGTGACGGCATACACGCCGTTGGGGGGCGCCAGTTTGCAATCTTCCTCGATTTGAATCGTGTAGCAGGGGAATCCGATCTCTTCGAGTGTCGGACTGCTTTTCTGTACCGGACCCATGATAATGTACTGGTGATCGAGGTAGGCGTTGGCCTTCTGGATATTTCCATCCTGGATTGCCTTGCGGATCTTGGTTGAACTTACCGATTCGTTGTGGATGTCCTGTTCGGGGATTTCTTCCACATCAAAATCGTTGGCAAGGCCCAGTGCACGCAGGGCTTCGTAATCGCCTTCACGGTTATGGCCGAAATGGTGGTTAAACCCGATGACGATTTTACGGGCATGCAGCTTGCTAAGGAGGATATTCCTGACAAAGTCGATCGAGGTGATCCTGGAAAATTCAACCGTGAAGGTCACGATGATCAGGTTGTCGAGCCCGGCTTTGCGCAGCAGGTTTATCTTTTCGCGTTGTGAGTTGATCAGGAAAAGCCCCTTCCCTGCAGTCTCCGGATAGAGGACCATGCGGGGATGGGGGTGGAAAGTGATCAGAACGGTCTCCCCGCCGATCTCGGCAGCCAGCTTTTTCAGTCGCTGAAGAATTACCTTATGGCCAATATGAACGCCATCAAACGACCCTGTGGTAACGACTGCATTGCGGATCGTTCCGACATGGTCAAAATCGTAAAATATTTTCACCTTATTGCCCTCTACTTAAACCGTTCATCATTCTTTTTTGCGAAAAAGGCGACCTTTTCCAGCGAGGTGATCATATCGTATTCCTCGAGATAAACGAACGGCGGTACGTTTAAAGGTTTTGGCGTGAAGTTGAGGATACCCTTGATTCCGGCCAGCACCAGCGCTTCCGCACTGTCGGGCGCCTGTTCGGCCGGTACGGCGATGATCCCGATCGAGATGTTGTTCTGCTTGATGATATCGGCCATCTGGCTTGAATGGTAACAGGCAACCCCGTCGTACACCCTGTTTATTTTTTCAGGATTGATGTCGAAAGCAGCGATAATTGCCAGTTTGGAACGTTTGCCTTTGAAATAGCTGATAATTGCCTTGCCTAAATTGCCGAGTCCTACCACCGCTACACGCTGACCCCGGTCGGAATCGATGATCTTCCCGATCAGTTCGATCAGCTCCTTGATATCATATCCCTTGCGAAGGTTCCCCGAATACCCGATCAGCATCAGGTCACGCCGCACCTGTACCGGTGTAATGTGAAGCATCTGCGCGATTTCGTGCGAGAATACATGGGTCTTCTCCTTTGACAGTATCATTAACAAGGCACGGCGATACTGGCTCAGCCGCTCAACTGTTTTATGTGGTAAGTTTTTTATAAACATGGCTTATCG
>CAIYQH010000419.1 GCA_903928285.1 uncultured Bacteroidales bacterium | reverse complement strand
GAGTTTTCCGATGGCGTTGTTTCCAATGATATCGGCGGATCGGCTGTTGCAAGGGATCTGGCAAGGGTATTGGAACAAAACGACGGGATCATGCATAAAATGCAAGGAAAACAGTTGAAATTCAACTTGGACAAGGGCTTTTCGTTATGGATCACCAATAAATAGACCGGTCCCTTCCGGATGCATTAATGGATAAACGTGCCACACTTAGTTTCCCGGCATGACAAGATCAGTATCTTGTTAATGTGTGAATTATACAAGATGTTTGTGGAATTGTATAACACAATCTTTCGGAATATGTCGAATATTTGCCAAACGTTGATCATGCAACATCAGTAATTGGTAAAACCAGACTATGAAAACCACGAGAGATAAAAGTGCAAGTGATTCTATGGACAACAGGATGAGAATTTCAAACCGCAGGATAATGGTTCCCCATACAAAGCTCCTATCCGGTTCAGTAGAGGGTAAATTCCCGGTAACCCTCGACGATGGGAAAACGATCATTTTTATTTCGGATAAAAGCAAGGAGACCGAGACGAGACGAAGGTATGAACTACGGTTAGCCAACATCTATAATCAGTTTGGTAAAAAAACCAAGGCGTAGATCCGTTCATTTGATGGCGGGATCCAGCGCGGATATGAGATCCGGAATGATAAAAAAAAGTTCCGGCTTAAGATCCGTAATATCCAGTTGCGTACGATCCCTCCTGATCCTGCCTGAGATGACCAGCCGGACGCTAACGTTTGTAACGGTAATATGGGCACAGGAAAACGCCGGTGGTGTTGTGATGGTTACCACCTCCACAGCCGGGTTTGGGTATACAATGGGTTGTGAAACGGGTTGTTCCGCAATGGTGGCAGGTACGTCGTAATGCATTACAGCGGCCTTTCCGGCAGAGAAACCGGGATTCCCGACATTAAGCCACATAAAATCGTATGGAGCAGATTTGTAGCGGCCATGCTGGGCGAAAACCAGGACCGGGATCAGGAACACAAGGAATAGAGTTGTTTTTTTCATAAGCTGTCGGACATGTTGGTTGGATGGTTCATATTATATCAATCGGCCTGCCGTCCATGTTTTCCAGCTTTTTCCACCACATCCAAAGATATAAAAAACTTAAACTGGAACAGGATTCATCCTGGCGAAATAATACTGTCCTGTAATTATTACGGCACTCCTTATCAAAGGTCTTAACAGGTTTATTGTTTTAAAATCTTCCCTGAATGAACCAGGTGACCGCTGCGCTGCGTTTGAAACCAGAGCCCGGACCTAACACCGGTTAAGTTCATGTACCCGGCGAATGACCATACCCGAAAAATTCTTATCTGACTGTAAATAAACCACTAAGGTATCTGCTTGGGAAAATCCAATAAGGATTTTGTTTTGGCCATTATCAATGATAAAAATCCTTATTTTTACAGAAATATTACAGGATTATTAATTTGATTAGGATTAGTAATTCCAACTTTACTTTATCCAATACCACTTTATGAAAGGATTAGCCAGGCTTTCTTGTAATGAAACGATGTTGTTCAGTTTTCTGCTGTTCCTGAACCTGATTCCCATCCTCTTATTTAAATATTTTGTAACACTGGATGGTCCATCACACTTATACAATGCCAATCTGATAAAACATTTGCTGCTAAATACCCCCCCCCTATATAACTATTTCATATTAAACAACATACCTGTTCCTAACTGGATTGGACATTTTATCATATTCATTTCATTATTGTTTTTTAATGGAATAATTGCCGGGAAGATCTTTATCATAGCCTTTATGATCTTACTTCCAGTATCTTTCCGGTATCTTATCAAAGCTTTTATAAAACCAAACTATTACCTCTCCTTCCTTATCTTTCCGTTTACCTACAGCTATTTGTTTCAATGTGGCTTTTATAATTTTTGCTTTGCCTTCATTCCACTTTTCGTTACGTTAGGGTACTGGTTTAGGATAGATCACCGCAGGTTCAGAAAAGGGACCGTTGGAATCCTGTTTTTGCTTATCAGTTGCACCTATTTTGCACATGGGATGATTTTCGGAATTCTGTGCGCCTTCCTGGCGATGGATATCGTGTTCCATATGGTACGGGCTAAATTCAGTCCGGAATTATTAAAAAATGAGGTTATTCATAAAATTCTGGCACTGACAATTGCAACGGTGCCATCCCTGATATTATTTGCTTGGACGCTTTCCCGGGTTGATTTTGGTTCCTCCGGTGAAAAATATCCGTTTCATGAACTTCTGCGTTGGATTTACACGTTGAGACCCCTTGTTATATTTACGACCGCCGAGTTTGGCAGGACAGTTATCCTGGTTTTGTCATTCCTTGGTATCCTTATTATTTCCCTGTCGGTAAGAATTAAAAGTCTCTTTTTTTCAAAACCATCGGAACATGATAACCAAGCCTGGTGGCGTTTGTTTCGCTATTCGGATATCTTTATCGCCTTCGCCCTGATCGTACTCTGGTTATTCATTAAAGTCCCGAACGGGGCCAGTGCCGGCATGATGTCCGACAGGTTAATCCTGATCTTTTTTATGTTTCTAATTGTCTGGCTTTCCATTCAGACTGTTCCCCGGTGGCTGGTATGGGTTGTTTTTGTGCTGATCACAGGGGCTCATGTTTCCCTATTAATGGAACGCTGGAAATCTTATTCTTCTTTTAGTGACATCGCAGGGGAAATTGCAGGAAATTCTAAATACTTGAAAAACGGTAGCGTTATCCTTACGATTAATTTTTCGGATAATTGGTTTCTGGGACACTCGGCCGATTACATGGGAATAGATAAACCCCTGGTTTTACTAGATAATTATGAACCTGTACGCAGTACTTTCCCTGTCGTCTGGAATACGGATCAAATGCCTGCGATAAATTTTGGGAATAAAACAGAGATAAAGGATTATTGGTGGATGTCGGGGAAGAAAAATACGAAAGTTAAAAAAATTGATAACATATTGGTTATCGGGGATATGTCGCATCTTAACGGAGAGAAGTGGAAGTACGTTTTGATGGAGTTGTCGGGAAGTTACACGCTAATCTCAACTGACAAAGTTCATTTTATTAATTTATTTGGATTAAAGCAGGGCAGTCCGATGGTTCGTAACGACAATCAGTAAAGTTGGATTATCCCGGCATCAGTTTATGTAAAAATGTCATTAAATCAGGTTTTGTTTTACGGTACTTCAACGATCCTTTGCCTTTCAACGCTGCAGGCACATGGATGACTGTCATGTAATGATACTTGCTGAAAGGCGTGTCACAAAAATCTGACGGTTATAAATTCTTCCATCCTGACGTCCGGTGGCAGGTCGCCAATAGGTTTTTCCAGGCATCATTTGTACTTGACTTTATTCTGTTATGCTGTAACTTTACATGTCCTGCATTTTTAGGAAAAAAAAGAAAGATGATGACCAAAAAGATTATCTTCTTTTTATCCATCGCAATTTGCATTAATTCACTTGCTTTTACACAAGTTGTAAAAACAGATCCCCATAACGAATCCAATTCTGTAGGACAAGGAAACCTGACGGTATTTCATAAACCAAATGGTTATTTCAATAATTCACAGTTTGGGACCGGTGTGCGGCTGGGCGCCCCTGTCTTTGCCATCTCAACGGTCAACGGTTACCAGTTTTCGCGGCATTATTCACTGGGCCTTGGGCTGGGTATACACATGTCAGTTACCCGCTGTGGGCCTGGCAAAGCTGGACTACGGGTGATATTACCAAGAGCGGATACAAGGTAGGTGTCGACCTTTTCGACCTGGTTATCCAACAGAGGATTTTCATCGGGAAACAGGATGTGTTGCCGGTATTCTTTTTAATAGTTGATTTAGGTTATTCGTTTTGTCTTCAACCGGGTGAACATATAGTGACCGTAGAGGAATTGCATGAATGGCTGGGCCAGCCCTACCATCATGCCGACAGCATGATCAGCACGAGCTACCGCGGAGGAATATACTGGGCGCCGGGGATCGGGTTTTAAAAATGTTCCGCCTTCGCGTGAAAAGCACCCCTGCAGGCTTTATCCCCCGGTTAGTCGCAACACAGGTCTGCGGAAAAACCATTTTACCAGTTAAATTTAAACCGGGTCATTTCTTCCATTATGATAGTCAGATATGTTATTACTATCATATTTAACATATTGACAATCTTGATAATGTGACTATTATTCTTGTTTATTTAACCTAAAATCGTACTTTTGCGCCCCTGATCATATGTCAGAAAACTGAATAACCCATCTTATTAGTCACCTGGTTTATTGTATATGCGATTCCGAATCATCGTCCTGGCCAAACAGGTACCCGATACTAGAAATTTCGGCAAGGATGCCATGAAAGCCGATGGCACTGTCAACAGGGCAGCCTTGTCTGCCATTTTCAACCCCGAAGATCTTCATGCGCTGGAGCAGGCGCTGAGCATCAAGGACAAGATTCCCTATGCCGAGGTGATCCTGCTCACCATGGGTCCCACGCGTGCCGCCGAGATCATCCGCGAGGCCATGTACCGGGGCGCCGACACGGGTTACCTGATCACCGACCGCAAATTCGCAGGGTCCGACACCCTGGCCACCTCCTATGCCTTATCCCTGGCCGTAAAGAAGCTGGCTCCTTACCACCTGGTGATTTCAGGGCGGCAGGCCATCGACGGCGACACGGCCCAGGTGGGGCCGCAGACTGCCGAGAAACTCGGCATACCCCAGATCACCTATGCAGAGGAGATCCTTTCGCTCGATGCCAAGAAGATCATCGTCAAGCGCAGACTTGAGAGGGGAGTGGAGGTGGTAAACTCGACCCTCCCGGCGCTTATCACCGTGCACAGTTCGGCGCCTCCCTGCCGCCATCGTATCGGCAAACTGCTGATGAAATACAAGCATGCCCGCACCGTGACCGAGCTGCAGAACGAAACCAAAGATTACACGGAGCTATACAACGAACGGCCCTATCTGCTTATCGAGGAATGGTCGGCCGAAGACCTGAAGGCCGATGCTGTCAGCCTGGGGTTGCAGGGATCGCCCACCAAGGTGAAAAAAATCGAAAATGTGGTGTT
>CAIYQH010000418.1 GCA_903928285.1 uncultured Bacteroidales bacterium | reverse complement strand
TTCAAACGCACGCCCTTATCAGTGCAGTATGGCGCGTTTGACTCCGAACGTTATGCCCTCACTTTCGACAATAAAACGGTAAGGAATGTCGCATCGCAGGTGCCTTACGACTTCATGGTAATCCTCGTGAATGAGCGGACGTACGGAGGCGGGGGGATTTATAACCTCTATACCACGGTTTCAGCCGATAACAAGTTTGCCGATTACATCATGGTTCATGAATTCGGCCATCATATGGCAGGTCTTGCTGATGAATACTATACCTCATCCGTATCCTATGAAGCCCCTGATATTACTTTAGAACCCTGGGAACGTAATATTACCGCCTTACTTGATAAAGATAAGCTCAAATGGAAGGACCTGGCAGATCCGGGAACACCATTGCCCACTCCCTGGAACAAGGAAGCTTTCGATAAATTCGGTTATGGTATACAAAAGCAGCGGGACAGTCTGAGAAAAGCAAAAGTTCCGGAAGAGGTGATGGAAGCATTATTCATGAAACAGTACAGGCAGGAAAATGAATATTTCGCAAGAGATCAGTACCGAGATGCCGTTGGAGCTTTTGAAGGCGCCGGATACACGCCCAAAGGGCTGTATCGTTCACAACTCGACTGTATCATGTTCACACGCCACATCCACTTTTGCAAAGTATGCCGCCAGACGTTGGACCTTGTGATGGATCAGTATATCGCCAAAGCCCCGCAGAAGTAATCCACCATCACTTCCGGGTTACAGGGGCATATTCGTCATATGCCTGAATTTCCGGAATCTTCTACCGGATTCTCATGCCCCGGATTGATCTCAGCACCGTCAATGTGTTTGAACGGGTTTTTGTGCTTGATCATCTTTCCTTCAACAATGAACACGATCGATTCGGCGATGTTGGTCGAATACCCCGCGATGCGGTCGATCTGGGTCAGGATGATCATCAGGTTGGTAGCCACCACGATCACCTCGGTTTTATGCATCATTTCGTCGAGAATGCGTGAGGATACGGCCTGTACCTTCTCTTCAATGGCATTGGCCGATGAGAAGATATCCCTGACAAAGGTCGTGTTGCGTGTGTTCAGGATGGTAATGACATCTTTCACGATCAGATCGGCCATATTTGCCAGTTCATCCACATGAAGGTCGGTCAGGATTTCCTGGTAATCACTCACTCCTTCGACTTTTGTGGAAATGTTCACGGCCAGGTCGCCCAGGCGTTCCAGGTCATTGTTCATTTTCAACGCCGACATGATCAGGCGTAAATCGGTTGCGACCGGTTGCGTCAGTGCAAAAATGCGCTGGCATAACTTATCAATTTTAACATCCAGCTTATCCACCTTGTTATCCTTTCCGACAACCTGCTGTGCCAGTTCGATGTTACACGTCAGCAAAGCTTCAAGCGAATTGTGTATCTGATCGTACACCAGGTTCCCCATCTTGAGGATCCGCTTGTTCAGTTTTTGCAACTCCTGTTCAAAATGTCTTTCCATGATCGGTATTATTTATAGATGATTTGTTATACCTGACTTTTTTTACCCGAACCTCCCGGTGATGTATTCCTCGGTGTGCTTTTTATCAGGCGTGGTAAATATTTTCTTTGTTTT
>CAIYQH010000417.1 GCA_903928285.1 uncultured Bacteroidales bacterium | reverse complement strand
CTCCGACGGGGATGGTGTCGTTGGCCAGGAGAAATACGGTAACAGGCACACCGGGTACAAGGTCGATGGTATCGTTGACAGCCCTGAATCCCTGGGCTGCCAGCGTTGCGGAAATTAGAATAAAAATTGAAGCGAGAATCGCTCTCATATAATGTTATTTTTAATGTTCAAACTTCCTTGTAACAGTCCATCCTGCCCCGCAGATCTTTATTAAATAAATACCCTTTGCAAGCGAAGTAAGGTTTAATTCCACGTTTCCGGCATTGACTGCCCTGTTCATGACAACAAATCCCGTCATGGAATAAACTGCAATACTGCTGATCTCCTGACGGGCAGAAATAGTCATTATTCCCTTCCGGGCATTAAAATCAATTGTAACGCCAACATGCTCCCGGGCTTCATCAACAGCGGCATTTTTACCCAATTGAGTTACCGTAAACGAGATGGTTGGTGCAATCGAAGAAAAGAGGTACAGGGTGAAATTCCTGGCCAGGTAGCCCAGGTTTGGCTTGAGGGAGGTGACAAAGAGCGTGTCGTTCCCTGTACCTGCAAGTTTACTTATGGAGAACCAGTCGGGTATATTTCCCTCGATGGACCAGTCGATGTCAGATTGGATAAGCAGCGTATCCCGGGCCCCCAGGGTTTGCTTCAATATTGTTGTATCTGGAATGACCTTGTTGGTGAACAGGTTGCTCATGGGCCTTTCCCATGTACCGCTTTCCCCCGTGCCTGCATAGATATTCATGCTTGTTGTGACCAGGGTGTTGATGGTGCTGTCGCCCAAACCGGTATTCAGCGACTTCCAGTTATCGCCTTCGTCGGTGCTGAGAAGGATGCCATGCTGGTCGGTTCCGATTAACAGGGTATTGCCGAAAAAAGTGACACTGCGTGCATGGATCATTTCTCCGCCCTGCAGCAGCGGGACCCAGTTGCTGCCAGTTGCAGCCAAGCGGCACAGACCTCCTGAAGTGCAAGCGAAAAGCGTTTGTCCCTTCCCTGCCAGTGTTTTGATCCCCGGCCCGGACAGACCCGAATTTTCCGATGTCCAGGTGTTGCCGTGGTCTGATGAAAAAAACACGCCAGCACCCTGGGTGCCGGCATAGATCCGGTTATTCCAGTAGGTTAAAGAAGTGATTATGGGGTCGGTGATGCCGTTGGATGCTGCTTTCCAGGTCAGTCCCGAGTCAAGAGATAAAAAAACACCAGAACCCGGCGTACCGGCAAAAATTCCTGAACCAGAAATGCAAAGGGCAGAAATATACGATGAAGTTATCCCGCTCCCGCCTGGTACCCAGCTGATGCCCGTGTTCGAAGACATGCAGAGCCCGGCCCCGGACGTACCTGCGAAGAGCGTGTTTCCTATCGCAGCAATCGAAGTAATATACCGGCTTGATACTCCATTATTCCGGGGAAGCCAGCTGTGACCGTTGTCGAATGAAATAAAAAACCCTGCGCCTGATGTCCCGGCCATAAGCTGGCTGCTCTTTTGAAACAGCACATTGACGGTTGAAGCGTTTAAACCTTCATTGGCAGGCAACCATGACGATCCGGGAGCAGGAGCCAGGTAGATACCGCCGCCATCGGTTCCTGCCAATAGCCTGCTCCCGCACAGTG
>CAIYQH010000416.1 GCA_903928285.1 uncultured Bacteroidales bacterium | reverse complement strand
GCCAGTTTCCTGATTTCCTCAGGTGCAGTCGCTGAAAACAGCATTGTCTGCCTTTTCGTTGGAAGTTTTGCCGTAATCTTTCGGATATCGTTAATAAATCCCATGTCAAGCATACGATCGGCTTCATCGAGCACCAGATATTCGACCTTATCGAGATGGACAAATCCCTGGTTCATCAGGTCGAGCAGGCGGCCGGGAGCGGCTACAATAATATCGACCCCACGCTGCAGGGCCTGGGTCTGGGCTTTTTGGGAGATCCCGCCATAGATGGTAACAAGACGTATGTCAAGTTCTTTACCATAAGTGTTTATCTCTTCACTGATCTGGGCTACCAATTCACGGGTAGGCGCAAGGATCAAAGCTTTAACCGCACGGCGTTGGGTGCGTTCTTTTTCAGTTTCAAGTAACTGAAGGATTGGCAGCGCGAAGGCAGCCGTTTTACCGGTACCGGTTTGTGCGCAGCCAAAAATATCTTTTCCCTGGAGAATAACCGGGATTGCTTTTTCCTGGATTGGTGTGGGGTTCAGGTACCCTTTCTTACTTACAGCATTCAATAACGGCTGGATAAGATTCAGATTTTCAAAATTCATTTAATGGATTTAGATATATATAATATTGATTAACCCCGACGATATACTGCAGGACAGTCTTACCCGGGTTTCATTAAAAAAGTGTATGCTGAGCTGAATTGTAAAAGTGGAAGGATTACTTACAGATTGAGATACAATCTTTCAAATGTGGCTGCAAAGGTACGAATTGATACCCAATGAAAAACAAATGTGGAAAATAAATATTATTTCCTGCGGCAGAAATTCCGGTAGGAGCAAGATAATTAGTCCTTAACAACCTGGATAACACCAAACTTACCCGAATTTGCAGTGGCTTTAAGCAGGTATATGCCTTTTGGCAGCTGTCCCGGCGAGAACCTGATCACGCGTGTCCGGAACCCCCGGGCCGTCATAACCCGCTGCCCGCCCTGGTTTATCAGCTCAATGGTCGTGATATCGCTGTTGGTTTCAACCGTTAGATAATCGGTGAAGGGATTTGGATAAACCCTGGTGATCAGCTTTGTGCGTTCATCAATGCCAACGCCATAGACCACTGCGCCTGAAACAAAGCGTGCCGGTCTGCCAACGGCCGAATCGCCCTTTGCCGCCCTTGGGGTCACCTCGAATACCAGGTATTTGCCCATGTCGAGGGTATCAATCGTGTAGGTGATCTTCCAGGCCGAATCGATGGGCACAGCATTGTTTCCCGCTGCATCAGCGCTGCGGAGCCAGCGGTAGGTGGTACTGTCCTCAGCGATGCCGTTGATATCCTCATAGGTATAAATACCACTCACGATCTGTTTGTGAAGGAGGGTTCCCTGTATGCCAAGGTTGTAGGCCCACGGGCGTGTAGGAATAGCCGGGTCGAGGTTGTTGTAATAACAGTAGAAAATATTGGGATGCTGGCCGATGGTGTCGTGAATGGCATAAGTACGGTTTGGTTTTCCGGTAAGTTCTGCGCTGCTCCAGCTTCCATTGATCCTGAATTTGAAGGTAACCGGACCCTGGTGGATATAAGTGGTGTCGAAATATTTCTTAAGGGTATAAACCGTATCGGTATCCATCCTGAATAAAACATCAGGAACCCCGCCATTGTTGAAACTTGCTGCAATGTCAAGGTAATCGGCTGAGATGCTGAACCTGTGCGACTTCACATAGTAAGCCATATTGCACCTGAAAGTCACAGGCAGTTTTGAAGGGTTTATGTTGTTGTAATCATCGGCAACTGCCAGTATCGTGTCCGGGATTCGGATGAGCCGGTTTGGCTGGCTGATCAGTTCTGCCTGCCCTTTTGCAGTGTCGCCCCTGTTGATGCGGTATTTGTATTCTTCCACACTCCCCGGTGCAAGGGTGTAATAATAGGAATAATTCAGGGTTGTGTCTATCCTCGTCATTTTTGGAGAGCCCTTCATATTGTTCATGGTTCCCACGACCGACACCGAATCGGTGGCAGGGTTGAAAAGCTGGTTTTGGGCGGCATACTTCATATTCACAACAAATGTGGTGATGTTGAGCGGGTCATCATTCCACCACACCGCAATGGTTGACATTCCCGGTTTCGGGACGAATATCCGGGTCCTGGATTCCGGAATGGATGTATTCATCCTGAAGTAATAGGTATAAGTTTTCGTGGAATCAATCTCATTATAAAGCGCACCGGAGTAAATATACCCGGCTCCTTCAACCAGTTTCAGCGGTGCGATACCCGGACTCAGCACCAGGAAAACAGAATCGGTTGCGGCGTTGAAGATGTGTTCCTTAACGGCCTTCGACATGTTGACACTGAAGGTGACTGCCCAGGTGGTATCGGTGGCGGCCGATGCTTCCCTGCCGGCTGTTAACAGGATGACAAGGACAGAGATACTAAACGCCATCAGCTTGATTTTCGGGAGGGTGGCATCATGAAGAGGAGAATTCATAACGAGATAAATTTAGCGCTGGATTTTCATGCAAAGATAGAAAAAAAACAAAGGCTAAAGAATTCGTTCAAACACCTGGGCTGTACGGTTGGTGTTATAGATCATCAGATGATGGGTTTGGCCGGCATCATCAAACTTCGTGGTATATACAAGGCTTTCGTTCACCCTGTCGTGACCGCCCAGGTCGGCCCTGTCTGTATTGAGGATGATCCGGTAGTCGCCCGGTTCGGGCACCATGAATTCGTAATCGGGAATGGAGTTTGCAACGTGGAAGTTGAATACGAAAATAAGGTGTTGCCGTTCGAAGACGATGGTTTGGTTTTGCTCATCCATATTCAGCTGGTTGGCAAAATCCTGGTCGAATAACTTGTATGTTTTCACCAGCGACAGCATCTGACGGTCAAACAGGGCAAGAAAACGGTATTTCAGATCGGGATTTTCGATCAGCGACCACTGACGGCGCGCATACTGAAAACTCCAGTTGTTGCCCTCCCTGGGAAAATCGACCCAGTCGGGATGTCCGAATTCATTGCCGATGAAGTTAAGGTAGGCCTGCCCGCCCGTGGTGATGGTAATCAAACGGATCATCTTATGCAGGGCAATGCCCCTGTCGATGACATGGCTTTCGTCGGCCTTGTTCATCTTGAAATAGATCTCGCTCTGCATCAGTCTGAAGGCGATTGTCTGATCGCCCACAAGCGCCTGGTCGTGCGATTCGCAGTAAGCCACGGTTTTTACATCAGGCAACCGGTTGGTCATGACCGACCACATCTCATGGATATTCCACTCCTCATCTTTTTTTTCCTTCAGCATCCTGATCCAGAAATCGGGTATTGCCATCGCCAGGCGGTAATCGAAACCGATGCCGCCTTCGCGAACGGGCCTGCACAATCCCGGCATGCCGCTAACATCTTCGGCAATGGAAACTGCATGGGGCTTGACCTTGTGAATGAGGGTGTTTGCAAGCTGAAGGTAGATCAGTGCATCCCACTCCACGCCATCTTTAAAATAGCCGTTCAGGTCCCACACTTCCCGATACCCGTGATCAAAATACATCATCGAAGTAACGCCGTCGAACCGGAAACCATCGAAATGAAATTCACGCAGCCAGTATTTGATATTCGACAGCAGGAATTGTATCACTTCGCGTTTCCCGTAATTGAAGCACTTTGAATCCCAATGAGGATGGTCGCCGCGTTCGCCCGGATGAAAATACTGATCTTCAGATCCGTCGAACTGGTTCAACCCCTCCATCGTGTTTTTTGCCGAATGGGAATGTACCAGGTCCATCAGCACGGCGATTTCCTGCTCATGCGCCTTTCGGATCAGGTATTTCAACTCTTCGGGTGTTCCGAAACGGGACGAAACGGCGAAAAAACTGGTGACATGATAACCAAACGATCCGTAATAGGGATGTTCAGCCAAAGCCATCAGCTGAATGGCATTGTAGCCCGAATTTTTAATGTAGGGGATGATATAGTCGGCAAATTCGACAAAGGTACCTACCGAAAGATGTTCCATCGCCATCCCGACATGACATTCATAAATCAGCAATTCATTCAACTGAGCGATATCGAAACGATCCCCTTCCCAGTCGAACGGCTTTGGAGGGGCCCAGTGCTGCCCGCTGAAATCGACCGAATCTGTATCCTGGACAACCCGGTGGATATAGGAAGGGATCTTTTCATGCCACCCTGTTTCGGAATGTACCAGTATCTTGACCTTGCTCTGGTGTGTCAGGCGGTCTTTATATTCATCATCTGGCAGGAATATTTCCCACTGACCATATTTATTCGGCGTCAGCCGGTGCGAGTACCGCTGCCAGTTGTTGAAGTCGCCGAAAAGGTAGATGTCCTGGGCTTTCGGGGCCCATTCACGGAAATACCACCCCTTGAGGTTCCGGTCGTAGTGAAAACCATAAAACTGGTATGCATTGGCAAACTTATTCAGACTTTCCCAGTCATCTTCGATCCCTGAAAGCGTAAACCGGTAACGTTCATACCGTGCCATGATATCCGGGGCTGCTGGTTCAAGCCATGGGTCGTTCCTGACAAGGGCAAGTTGTTTAATCGGTTTTTGTTTCATGGCTTACTGGGGTTGGTTTCGGAGCCTGGTTACATCATCAGGGCAATGGCAACAATAACGATGATCACCAGGGGCACTACGACCGAGATCGTTTTGCGGTCGCGGGAAATATTGGCATTCATTTCATCAATTTTCCGGAGGCAATCATCATCGCCTGGTTTGTACTGCAGGGCAGCTATGAATTCTTCCCTGGCTGAGCGAAACAGGTCGATTTTGATAAAATTGGCTCCACGTTCAGTATGTTCCCTGAATTTCAATTGCTCATGGGTGAGTGTTCCGGTTTCTTCTGGATGATACGCCATAATGATTTATTTTAGACTTCAAAAATACGGATTAAATTATTAGAATCGGGGCATTATCGATTGTGAAAAATCATCGTCAAATATTCAGGAGACTTAAAAAAAGTGTTAAAACCCGTTGAATAATGTTCTGTTTTTCATCAGAATCCGCTCCCCGTAAGCATTGAATTTCTTTAACCACAAGTTCCACAACGATTTACACTTCGGTCACTATGGGTTTCTTTGTGTGCATTGAAGTTGAAAATCGACAGAGTTGTTGAATTTTATACCGTCACTTATTTAAACTTGTAGGTTAATCCAATACCGAGCAGCTCTTTAAATTGGGTACGGGGGCCTCCGGGTTTATTGGGATCCGTTTTGATCATGATATCGTCATCATAAAGCAATTGGGTCTGGATAGAGGCTGCAAGCCACTTGTTGACCTTCATGCTCAGCAGCAGGCTCCAGTTTACGTCGATGTTCCCCGGCTTGTGCAGATAGTTGGTGAAAAGTTCGATGGTGGATGTAAGGTTGATATTTTTTGCAAGGTCCTTGTTCAGGTCGGCACGGAGATAGGGGCCGAATTCGCCATGCATGGTTTTGCCGCGGTCGACGCCGAAGGCGCCGGAATCGGAAAGTTTTTTATCGGTAACAAAGGTAAAACGGCCTGACGAAGGCGATAAATACAGGTAAAACCACTTTACCGGGGTATAGGTAATACCGATACCCGCCACGAGATAGCCGGGGGCCATGAATTTTGAAATGACTGTTTTATCATCCGGGTAATTATACCCGTTGTCAAATTGCGACCTGAAATTTGCCAGCACGGTGAGATACCACTTTTTGTTTGGGTGCAGCTCATATCCGTATGCGCTGGTGATTTCAATCTTGTCGTTGGTTTTATTGAATTTGGCATCACTGGCTTTTCCCAGATAGTTGAAACCATAACCAAGGTCGATGTTGTTCGCCCATATATGCCTGCCATGATGGTAGTTCGCTTTGAAATTGATCCAGGCAACCAGACCAAGCGAATTCTGACCCCCTGCCGACCAGTTTGAAAACGAAGCCTGTGAAAACTGAAGGGAGCCGTTTCCCTGGACAAGCCATGATTTCGTGGTATCCGGCGTAACCTCTGCCAATGCTTCGGCCTTTGCCCTGGCGACTTTCTGAATATCCTGGCCGAAGGAAATACCGGCTAAAAACACCGATAAAATCAAAATTAATAATTGTTTCATATTCAAATAATTAAAAAATCATTTTAATGGTTTTGTTATTCGTTCTGACCCTTTTTCAGCAGATCCCTTATTTCGGAAAGCAACTCCTGGTCTTTGGTTGGAGGAGGTGCAACGGGTGGGGTATCCTCCTTTTTCCCCTTAAGGTTGGTGATAGCCTTGACCATCATAAAGATAGCAATGGCCACCAAGAGGAAATCAACCACAGTCTGTAAAAAATTGCCGATTTTCAGGGTGACAGCCTCCTTCAGGATTTTCCCGGTGGCCTGGTCCTTAACGGCCTCTTTCAGGTTGACGACGATCTCCTTGAAGTCCGTCCCACCTACCAGCAGTCCGATCGGAGGCATGATAACATCATTCACCAGTGATGAAATGATTTTTCCGAAGGCAGCTCCGATGATGATACCGACCGCCAGGTCGATCACATTGCCTTTCATGGCGAATTCCTTGAAATCTTTCAGGATTTTCATGCGATAATTTTATTTTATGGATTGTACGATTTCAGTGTGTTTCTCCGGAAAAATCAGTAAAACAGGTACTGAATTACCCTTGTTTTCAGGCGCAAATATATAAATGATCGTAACAATATACAAGCGTATTGCCAGGGACAAAAGGTATGTGTTGGTTGACCCGGAGAAGTTCGATTTAACGCAAAAAGCCTGCTCTTTGAAATAATCCTGCAGATGTTAGGGTGTTGGTTATTTTAAGTTATAGAATATGAGTATTATAGATTATCAGGTTGTTTATTTTGAATTTGTATTCCGGCGTTGGCAGATTCTTAATATATTGTTTTAAATTTGTAAAATAATCAATACATAACTTATGAAAACACGACATTTACTGCTTACAACCGTTTTTTGCCTCTTTATGCTGGGGCTGTATGCCCAGGATATTCCGTTACGCCCGGCCAAAGTGACTACCGGCACTTATTACGGATTAAGCAAACCACTTCGCGATATCCCGGCAATGACCAAAGCTGAATTCAACCAGCTGGTAAAAAAGGGTAAGAAGCGCGAGCTGAACGAGGGATTGAATAAACGTGTTTTCCCTTTTGCCTCCACGGCTTTGCCCAAAGGCCCTGATCCTGCCTGGCAGGATTTTATGGGTACCACCAAAAACGGCAATAAAGCGCCGATCGTGAATTTCCCGGGACAGGGATCCCCCTATTATCCTCCCGATTGCAATGGTACGGCCGGCCGTAACCATTTTATGCAGCTGATCAATTGTGTATATGCAATTTATGATAAGTCGGGTACCCTTGTGGCGGGTCCCACCAACATCAACCAGATCTTCGGCAGCGTACCCGGTGCCAACAGGAACGACGGCGACCCGGTCATGCTGTATGATGACCAGGCCGACCGTTACGTGGTAACGGAGTTTTCCATCCCGAATTCCGGAACCAATTATATCATGTTTGCCATTTCGGCTACCAACGACCCACTGGGATCATGGCATCAGTACTCCTTCCCGGTCGATGCTATGCCCGACTACCCGAAATTCAGCGTATGGCGCGACGGTTATTATATGGGCGACAACAATAGCTCGGGCAACGATATTTATGTGTATCAGCGTGACCAGATGCTAACAGGCGGGGTAGCGCAGGCTATTGCCTTTAACAATGCATGGCGTCCTACCTCTATCGACGGGTTTATGTGTGTTCCTCCCATCGATAATGATGGGCCGCTGGCACCTGCTGGTACTCCAGGCATGTATATCGCCTTCAACGATGACGCCCTGGGCGGAGGAACCGACCAGCTTTGGCTATATGAACTGAGTGTCAACTGGACTACTCCCTCACTTTCAACCTTCGTCCGTACACAGCAGCTTGATGTTCAGCCCTTCAGCAGCAGTTTCGGAAACAACTGGAATAACATCGACCAGAAGGGGACGAGCCAGCGCGTTGACGGTATTCCTCAGGTTATCATGAATGTGCCACAGTACCGCAATTTTGGCGCGTACCAGACCATCGTATGCTGCCATACCGTGAATGTCGACGGGGCCCACCATGCCGGGATCCGCTGGTACGAATTGCGGAAAACCACCTCCACCTGGTCGGTCAGGCAGCAGGGAACCTATGCACCAGATATCCACAGCCGGTGGATGGGCAGCATCATGCTCAACGGCTTCAATGAGCTTGCCCTGGGCTATTCGGTGTCAAGCACCTCCATGTATCCCAGCATTCTCTATTGCGGACAGTCGGCAACAGCCTATGCTGCCGGAACGGGAATCCTCGATATTGCAGAAGATACCATTCAGATCGGAACAAATTCACAGACGGGTATCAACCGCTGGGGCGACTATTCCCAGATGTCGGTTGACCCTACCGACGACAAGACATTCTGGTATACCGATATGTATGGAGGCAACCAGAAAACCAAGATCGCCTCGTTTAAATTCAGCATCCCACCGGTCGCCGTTACCAAAGCAGCCGATTCGGTAAAGGTTTATTCCGCCAACATCAACGGCCAGATCAATCCAAACGGACTGCCGACAACCTACTTTTTCAGGTATGGAACCACTCCGTTCGGAATGACCGATACTACGACCACCATGTCGGCAGGTTCGGGCGTTAACCCTGTAAATATCAGCGTTCCCCTTGCCGGACTGCAGAGTGCCACTACCTACTATTTCAGGATATTTGCCTCCAGCGCCGGCGGCCAGGCTTCGGGAACCAACATGTCCTTTACCACCCTGGTTGCCCCGTTTCTTGCCGTTACACCTCCCAGCCGGAATGTTATGACGGATGCCGGAACAACCACCTTCCTTGTGAACTCCAATACTACCTGGTCTGCAACCAGCGATGCCGCATGGTGTACCATCACCAGTTCAGGCTCCGGCGCCAACAACGACACGATCAAGGTTTCCTACCTGCAAAATGTAACCGTCACGTCCCGCGTGGCCAATATTACAGTAACCGGCATTGGCGTTTCGTCGCAAACGGTTACGGTGGCCCAGGCTGCCGTGGCTCCCATGCTGTCGGTTACCCCGCAAAATATCAATGTGACCTCTCCGGCAGGCAACACCCAGTTTGGCGTATCCTCCAACACCACCTGGACGGTGATCAGCGATGTGGCATGGTGTACGGTTACTCCCTCAGGATCGATGAATGGCACGATCGTTGCGACCTACACCGAGAACCCCACCCTGAATCCAAGGGTTTGCAGAGTCACGGTAACCGCCCCAGGAATACCCTCGGAAACTGTTACGGTTACCCAGGCAGGTTATTCCCCCTTGATGAGTGTAACGCCCCCGATCCAGAATGTATCCTTCGATGCCGGAACCACAGCCTTTACCGTCACATCCAATGTTAACTGGAGCGTAGTAAGCGATGCCTCCTGGTGTACCGTTACAGCCTCAGGTTCGGGTAATGGCACCATCGTGGCCGATTATACGGTTAATACCGACCACCAGGCAAGGGTGGCCAACATCCAGGTTACAGGAACATCCCTCCCTGCCCAGACAGTCACTGTTTCCCAGGCTAAATCAACGATTGGTGTTGCCGAACACTCCGAAAACACCATTCAGATCTTCCCGAACCCGACAAGGGGTATCTTTAAAATCATCCCGGGCCAGGCCAACAAAGGCAGGATGGATGTAAGTGTCCAGGATCTGACCGGAAAGGTTATCCTGACCAAAGTGTGCAAAGGATCTGCAGGGTATGAAATTGATCTTTCAAATGCACCTCAGGGAACCTATCACATCATCATCCAAACGGAAACCAACCTGCTGGTGAAGAAACTGGTGGTAATAAAATAGACAGTTATCAGTATCCGCAACTTATCGGATGCATGTTGAACACTACCCGCTAAGCAAGTTGCCGGACGGGTAGTGTTTTTTAATCTGATTTTGTTTAAATCAGAGCATTTTCGCCCGGAACACTGGGAATGAACGAATTAAGAAAAATAAATGATGACAAAAATTCACAGGTTATAAAAACAGGATACTTACAAATGAAACTTTATATCAAATACATGGTAAGCATCCGGTGCAAAATGGTGGTGAAGGATGAATTGAAAAAAATGGGCCTGCACCACCTCACTGTTGATCTTGGAATGGTGGAGGTTATGGAAAATATTACAGACCAACAACGTGAACAATTGAAAATTGCTTTACGCAAATCAGGTCTCGAACTGATGGACGACAAAAAGGCCATCCTGATTGAAAAAATTCAGAATGTGATCATAGAGATGATTCATTATTCGGATGAACTTCCTAAAACAAATTTTTCAGACTACCTGTGCGAAAAACTGGATTACGATTATACCTATCTTGCCAATATCTTTTCCGAAACCAAAGGGATTACCATTGAACATTTTATGATCCTTCATAAAATTGAAAGAGTAAAAGAGCTGATCATCTACGACGAACTGAACCTTTCCGAAATAGCCTGGAAACTGCATTACAGCAGCGTGGCACATCTTTCCCACCAGTTTAAAAAGGTGACAGGTCTTACGCCATCCTATTTCAAGTCCCTCAAAACCAAAAAGCGGAGCACGCTCGAAAATGTGTGAATGATGCAACTATCAATTAAAGTTGTGTAACACTTTTTTACTCATTCCTGGCCACCTTTGCACCTGCTGAACGATCCAGGCCTGTTTCAGGTGTGAATTTATTTTCTTCTGTTTCGCGCTGGAATAACGTTCTCCGATCCTGCTGTTTCCATATGGGAACCAGTTTTGGAGAGGGGCTATGCAATGCGGTTGTAACAGACTGCAGTTACCGGGTACTCATCAGCAAAATCATCCTTTATTTACACTATACATTATGAGAGCCCTGATCAGTTTATTTGCTGTGATTTTAATTCCCGCGGGGATTTTTTGCCAAACTGCCGATTCAACGAAAACCATTGCGAAAAGAGGAAAAGTGTATCATGTTAATTACTTTGTGACAGGCAGTATTATTGGGATTGGGATGGCTGGAGATTTTTTTGCCATTAGCCGCCTGAAAAACAAATTGGTAGTTTCGGATGAGGAATTGCTGCCAAAAAACCTGGATCTGCAGATAAATTTAATGAACTCCATCGACCGGTGGTCGTTGCATCAGAACCCGGCAGACCGTGGTTTGTACAAAAAAATCTCAGATTACGGGGAGATCGGCATTTTCCTGCTTCCCAGTTTGCTCATCATCGATAAAAATATGCGCCGCGACTGGCTGGATTTGCTGTTAATATACGTGGAAGGACATACGGTGACCTTTAGTATTTATAATTACAGCCCTTTTGGCCCGACCTTCACCAACCGTTATCGCCCTGTGGTATATTACACGGACCTTGCCCATGATGTGCGGGTAAACAATAACAGCCGTAATTCATTTTTCAGCGGCCATGTCGGATCGTGCACCTACAGCACCTTTTTCATGGTAAAGGCCTATTGTGATTACCATCCCAATATCGGCGCCGTAAAATATCTCCTTTACCTGGCTGCCTCGGTACCTCCGCTGGCCATCGGTTATGCAAGGATAAAATCACTGGATCACTTTCCCTCAGATGTCGCCGTCGGTTTTGTGCTGGGCGCCGTTATCGGTATCGTGGTTCACGCATTGCACAAGGTACCCTGCAGCAGGTATCTTGCCCTTGGACTGAATACTGCACCCGATGAAGTAGGAGTGAGTGTAAAATGGAAACTTGGTACAGGTCACCAGCTGGCCCTGAAAAAATAGGTTGCGGTGCATCGGGTCTGTTGGCGGGGTTCATTGCGTCACCATCTGCAGTCCGGCAAGGTTACTGATATCCGCACATATGAAATTTCCAAAGTCCAGAATATTCAAATCGTTCATGATCCTGATCTGTATCATTACAACCTTGTTCCTGGTTGTAATCATAATGGCATCCCCATTGGCAAAGTACCTGATCGGGCGTTATGATGAAGAGGTTACGGGAAGGAGAATCACAACAGGCTGGGTTTATGTGAATCCGTTTACCGGGTATATCCATATCAGCAATCTTAAAATCTATGAATCAAAAAAATGGTTTGACCTGCAGCCCTCCGACAGCCTTTTCCTTGCAGCAAACGGAGTAAGCGCAACCTTTTCCCTACACCAGTTGTTCCGGAATACGGTTGAAATATCTGAGCTTACGCTCGACAGGCCATGGGGGACCGTTATCCAGATTAATAAGGAGTTTAATTTCAGTGACCTGGTGAAGAAATTTTCCTCCTCCAGGCACGGGAAAACCACCTCCGGGTTCCATGTTAATTTCCTGGATATTAAAATTACGGAGGGTGAATTTTATTTTCATGAACGACAGATTCCCATCGACTATTCTATCAATCATGTAAATATTGAAAGTACAGGCAAGAGATGGAATGCTGATACCCTGGCAGCAAAGTTTGCCTTTCAGCCGGGTATCGGGGCTGGAGATGTCAGGGGCGATTTTACCATCAATTTCAGGACGATGGATTACCGTTACCAGGTTGTCGCCCGTAAATTCGACCTGAATCCAATCGGCCAGTACCTCAGGGACCTGGTAAATAACGGCACCTTCACCGCCAATCTCGATGTCGATCTGAAGGCAACCGGGAACCTGAAGGATGAACAAAATCTAACGGCAACAGGACGACTGGCTATCAACGATTTTCATTTT